>JBGSSQ010000031.1:0-4594 GCA_041736975.1 Gammaproteobacteria bacterium | reverse complement strand
CGAAGAAATCGTTGAGTATCTTGGTCGTTACTACAATCGACTCAGTGTCTATGCTGATGCTATCTGCGGTTTACAATCGGTAAATGATGATATCAGTAACAACGATAGACTTGAAAAAAAACGTCATGACATCACTCAGATCCTCAAAAACCTGGAATTACATTTTGCCGCAGAATGGGGACAGTTTAATAATTCTGAATTAACACAGAAGCTCTACGAGGTTTGTGGTAAAAAAATTAAGGAACTTGTACCCTTAAAACCAGTAGAACAACCTTCACTCCCTGCACGTATTTGGAATAACCTCCGTAAATATTATAAGTCCGCGCTGAATGGAGCTGCTACGGCTGGTTTTCTTTCAGCATTCGTTTTTGTGACAGTCTTTTCAACGACTACTATTACGGCTTTATTTCCTTGGTCGTTGATTGGAATTGGTGATGTGTGTCTACTAGGAGGATATATTGGCTATCATATGGATAAACATACGGATCGAAAACACAAAAACAATCTCAAACTAATAGCTGATACTGAATTGACCTTAAGGAACAAAAAACGATTAGCGAATTTATTGGCGCATACTCACAACGCACATCTACAGATACATCAGTCAGGCCAAGCGTTCGACCTTGCCGCTAAAGATGGTCTATTGAGCAACGCTGCTATGCGTTATCAAAGGCCAGCATTACCTCAAATACGCTCCGACTTGCCATCACTTAAGGATGAATACCAAGAAGTTAAAGAACTGCGTTCTCAATCGCAGAAAAAACGCTACGTAGCCGATTTTGCTTTAGCGTCCATCATCGTTGCTAGAACGGGACTTAGCGTGGTAACTAATATTTTTGCCGCTATAGGGTTGCTGGGTTTAGTCTTACCAATATTGCCTGTTACGGTCTTTGGTATAAGCATGGCCGTCATCTTCATTGGATTTCACCTATACAACACACGAATGAAACATCTTGGTGAAGTAGAACGTCTGAACAGCCTGAATACCATTATTTCTCCTACAAAATTTCAATACTGGGAAGCTGAACTTAACGATCTTGGTTGGGAAAATACTACAGCTTATATCAAGCAGAATACTAGCCAAAACATTCTAGCTGATTTGCTTGAAGAATATGAGGAATTAAAACGTGTTCTCAGTAGGTTTAAACCATTAGAAAATGATATGGCATTCTCAGACACTAAGCGTGCGCTTATGCGAATACATGGTGAATTATTGTTGGGAATTCGAGCTCATGCTAGTAGCCTCAATAAAAAAGAACACAGTGAGTCATTACTGCGAATGGCTAAGGTTTTTAATACTGCTCCAACTGAGAGGATTGAAATCATAAAGACAGGCTTTAATTTGAAGGTAAAGCTAGTGGGTGATTTTATACTCAAGAACTACCGTGATGCCATTAAGGGCATAAGCTTAGGCACAGGCGTTGCATTAACCACCTTTGCTTTTATTGGTGTTTCCTCGCTGGTTGCATTAATGCCCTATACGCTATTGATCTTTCTCGGTGCCGCCTTAGCCGGTGTTGCGGTAAAATTTGTGATTCGTCACTTTGTTAAAGCAGGGCGATCTGATCATCTGAAAACCATAAATAGCGCGGAAAAGTCAATTTATGACAAAGAAAAGCTTATGGATATGTTGGTGGATATTAAGAAAGCCACTAAAAATTCAGAGGATATAATCAATGACTGCACAGAGCGTCCTTTAAAGGAAGTGAATGCCAAGCCCCCATCATCAGTACCTGCACAGCATGTTAATGGCGTTAAGTTAAAACCTTATTCTGGTTCACCATTTTGGGCCAAGATACCAGAATCAGACGCTGAGATTGAATCAGATAAAGACATTAATGAGGATCACGATTTCCACCATCCTATGTCTGTATACTAAAGCCACCGTTAACCACAGCAACCTTCACCGAGGCTAATTTCATAACCACCGTATTTGCGTATATTCATGACACCATCATTGAAAATTAGATACTGCCCTTTTATTCCCATTAAGCGTCCACTAATTCCACTAGTGGCTTTTTCCAAATTCAGCACACGAATTTTCTCTGGATATTCAATTACAGGGTATAAAAATTCCAGTACTGTTTGATCATTAAGCAGGGTTATGCTCTCTTCTGGGAATTCAGATCTCACTTTGTCAATTGCAGCCGAAGCTTCTTGAAGTAGTCGATCACGCTCAGCGACTAAATCAATTTTAGCGTTAGCTTGACTCAGCATCAGCCGCCAATTGGTTTTGTCTGCGACATATTTTTTAAGCGCCACTTCAACAATCCCAGCTTGAAATCGATTGAGGGTGCTAAAAATCGGGAGTGCTTGGATTGCCCCTTGATCAATCCAACGTGTAGGCATTTGAGACTGACGAGTGATCCCCACTTTTAAACCAGAAGAATTTGCTAGATAAACAATGTGCGGAACCATACAACTAGCGTGAACCCAATCATCGGGTGTGCAATTACCCTCACCATGTTTACAACGTTCTGGATGAATCATGCATAAATTACATTCACCTAGGCGTCGATAACAGGGAAAGCAATAACCTTGTTGAAAGCTTTTTTGAGTCTTTCGCCCGCATTGTATACAAAAGATTTTTCCGGTATGCCTGAGGTGAAGATGGTGTCCTAATAGCGCGTTAACGCTCACCTGATCTTCACCTACAGGGAGCTCGTAACGCACAGGTTTATCGTGCATTACGAGCATTTTACGAAGGATTCCGTGCATTATTTAGGCCGTTTCACTTGCATTAATAGTGGCAATGAAACAAAAAATGCACCACCGACTAAATTCCCCAAGCTGATAGGAATAAGGTGATTAAGCAAAATATTCCAAGTGCCTAGATTTGGATCAACTAAGCTAGCAACACCAAACAAGGCTACATTGATAGGGAAGAATTGCAAATTAACCATTGAAATTACCACAACCCCAAAAAGCAAACACATGATTTTACCCATAGCGACGCGATTATAGGTTGCAAAAAGCGTTGCGATACCCATTACCCAGTTGGCTAATACGCCAGATACAAATAAAGGTATTAGTCCTGTCATTGCTCCACTGGCACCTAACTTTTGATCAGTTAGGGTCTTTACAAAGACTGATGCTTCCGTTAACGGTACCCCTGTTAGTTTTAGGAGCCAGACAACCAGACAGACACCAAAATAATTACCGACCCAGGCAATTAACCAAAATAAAAATAAACGAAGAAAACCTGTGCCAATTTTAACGCCATACATATTAGCTGGGACTAAGATATTCACCTCGGTAAATAACACGCTATTACTGGCTAATACTAAAAATAACCCGGCTGTAAAACCAAAGGACAGGGCTACTTGTTGCCAAACAGGGTTTTCTATAGCGCCACCAAATTGTAGTGCGACTACTGCGGAAAGTGTCATTAAACCGCCCGCGAGTAGCGCTAAAACAAATAACATTATTTTAGAGGCATTACCAAGTCGACGAGAACCATTATGAATAATCTCGGCGGCAATATTCGTGTTAGGACGGTTGTGACGACGATGAGGGGGACGATTACCACCACTACCACCTGGGCCGCCTTGGCCACCAGGGCCACGTCCGCGAGGTGCATTACGGTCAGTAGGATTATTACGTGTCGGATTATTCCGAGACTGAGAAGGCTGTTGCATAAATTAATTTCCTCAAAATTGCTAGACCCGTTCAACATTAAATTCGGCAAATAAATAATCCAACCAGAGGTTCGATAATATTTCCTGCGTACGGTTTTGCGCCAATCGCTCACCTAAATTATCGAGATCAACAATATCTAACGGTTGATCTTGCCATGAGCACGCATAGACTGCTTTGGTCCTTTGCCCTGTTAACGGGTTCACTTGCCATTGTAAACATTGAGCGCAAACCCCCTTAAGCATACACTGCATAGGGCCATAAATTGAAGCAATAAATTGCGTATTGTCTCTAAAAAAAACTTTTAGCTCGTTGGCGCGCGCACCCTGGATTATTTTCACTAATTTCTTGGTTCCTACGACCATCACTCGCTTTATTTCACTGAATTTGATCGTTGCCACGCCCTGGTTAGGGAGTGTCCCTGAAGCATAATGTACTATTAATGATAGTAGATCACCTGTGGCACTGTGATCTTGTGGGCGACGGGCAGGTATAGGCTCACCCTCCTCCGTTACCCAGAAAATCGCATCAGCTGCGGCTTCAAGCTCATCTTGGCAATAAACCTCATCTTTGTTACGAAAACCCGCAATGTAAAGAACGCGATGGCCAGCTGCTCGTAGAGCTGGCCCTACGGCTTGTATATGTGCAGCGCCCATACGGCCGCCTATCACTAAAATGGATTCTAGGTCCTGAGGAATCGTCGTCCGTACGCCAGTGGGCCCCATAATAGCGATAGGGTCTCCTACTTTGAATGTGGCAAATAATCGCGAACTAGCACCCTGCTCTAATACCATCAATGAAATATTACCTGATTCAGTATCTACTTTTGCGCCGATCATCGCCATAGCTTCAGATTGCAAGCGTGTATTGCCAACCAGCGGTGCTGTGGTCTCAAAGTTCTGAACACGATAAAATTGCCCGGGTTTAAAATTACGCGCCGCCATAGGGGCATTAATCT
>JBGSSQ010000441.1:0-7800 GCA_041736975.1 Gammaproteobacteria bacterium | reverse complement strand
AAGCATCTCATCATGCCTTAATGGATAATTAGCAGACCACTCTAAGAAAGTGTTTTGCACGACCTGATAGAGAACTGTGGCCTGTGGATTGCGACGTTTGTAGATGGGAGGAGCAATGCAGTTCAAGAGAGGGATTCCTGGTGAACAAAAAAGGTTATTTCTGTTCGGGAAGGATGATCCGAGGTGAAGGTGCTACCAATACAGGGGTATTACGCAATAGCTTTTGTGGATTTTTTGTGATGCGTGGTTGCCTGGGGCGCTGTCAGGCGAACGGGCAGGCTGGGTCAAATAATGCTGGCCACGCGCTTTGGGGAGTCCTGTCACTCAGGTAATACCTGAGGTCAAGTCCAAATACTCAATTAATAATGGCCCTAAAACCGGGCTCCTACTAATACATCGTATCCTTTCTAACTGTAAGCAGCATTAACTAAACCTAGATTTAGCAGTTGAGATAAGCCTGCAAATCCAAGTTAAACATTTTAGTGATGTGGATAACAAGCACTATGGAGTGCTACGAATATCTATTAGTCTATAAAAATCACTTTATCGCCATTATTGACATGTAATCTTTGTCGTCTGATTTGTTCATAAAATCAGGGGCTATCAAAATTTCAACCTGACTGAATCCGGCATCGAAAAGTAATTGTTCGTACTGTTGATGAGAGTAAAGCTGTATATGTGATATATAACTTGTGAGGCTGCCATCTTCAGGAACTATATGAGTATAGGCGATAACTTCTTTTTTTTCAGAATCAACTATGGTATCGTACAAACTAAGATGTTTATTCTCACAGAATAAACTATTTTCAAATATATCCCAGTGACGGGTCGGAAAATTGTCGTAACTAGAAAACTTAAAAGGTTCGAAATAGAATACGCCACCAGGATTTAAACTCTGATATAGCTTTTTAAGGAACATCCTGGCTTGTTCAATCTTAAGAGTATTAAATATACTGTAGATAAAAAGAAAGCAATCAACTGAAGCTGGAAAGTCAAAATCAAGAAAATCTGCGTTAACAAAATTACAGTGTGGCGAGCTATAGTGTTGATCGGCGTAGTCTATAGCTCTGCTCATTATGTCTATCCCCAACCCAGTTGATCCAAGCTTACTGAGATAATGCGTGTAAAACCCTACACCACATC
The DNA here is from genome assembly GCA_041736975.1 of Gammaproteobacteria bacterium. Taxonomy (GTDB): domain Bacteria; phylum Pseudomonadota; class Gammaproteobacteria; order JAIEPX01; family JAIEPX01; genus JAIEPX01. Next base: position 6,657 of record JBGSSQ010000441.1, on the reverse strand, counting down.
CAATATCAACGAAAAGTTTATTCGTATTTTTAAAGACTTTATCATATATCCAGTTGACGTGATTTTCGATGATATTCAGCTGCCTTGATCCTTTTGCGTGTGAGAGATCCAGAATAAGATCCACATAGCGACTTGATATATTATCGTCGAGGAAAATAGAATTGAGTTGAAGAGCATTTTTCCTTGATTCCTCTAGATCTGTTATTTTGAAAGGCTTTACTTGGCCATAAATGTCAAAATTCATTTTTTACCCACCCTTTATTCCGAGATAAAACATCAAAAACCCTTTGTGGTGTTATTTGACGCGACGCGGTATGTTTCAGATTCTTGAAGCTATCGGCGAAACGATACCCCCAAATGAGGGGATCTGTGCTAAAAAACAATCCAACGCCAGGTATGTTTAGCAGGTCAGCGGCGTGTAATAGACAAGAGTCAACACCAATAAAAACATCGCAGAGATTTATTAAAGCTATCGATATTTCGAAAGGTAGTCTAGTGAAATCATACACTCGATCATTTTTAATTTCAAATACTAGACTCATGCCGAAGACAAAGAAGGTTGTGTTGGGATTTTCAAGATTTATGAGGTGAAATAGTTCAAGCCAGGATTGCTCTGTCCACATTTTATCAGACTGAGTGTCTGCGTGAATAGCTACAATCGATGGATTATCTGCATTTACTTGTATAGTCATAAGAATTTTTTCAGCTAGTTTATCTGCTGTATGTATATTACCCAGTGGATAGTGATAATATGAGATGTCAACCGATGGCAAAAATACTTTTGGAATTTTAAAATACACATCAGAAATATGTTGATTATTACTCTGTTCGACATAAATATCGAATGAGCGATGAAATCCTATAGTTTTAGTTGGCTTGATTAGTTTTATTAGGTTTTCTAAACATCTTGAATATGTGAATATCAACGAAATAAAAAGATCGCACTTGATTACTTGTTCTGCCGTTGATTGGTAATCGAAGAAAATGTCATTTTCATCACGATAAGCCTCAATTAATACTATTTTATTCAACGGCAGTTGATATAGCCAGTATGGCGTAACCACACTGTCATAGACAATGGTTAGTTTATCTTCGAACATTAGTGATAATGCTCGTATAGCTGGCAATGCAAGTAAGCCATCACCTATTCCATTGCACATAAATATTACGGGTGATTGGAATTTCGCCGTGCAAACAGTAGGCTTAGCAATCGATTCTGGCCTGTTGTTAATAGGTATGTACGATATATTTTGCGCCATGACTTATGCTACCCTCGATTAATTTCTTCTAAGATCACGCGGATTTCCTTGTGAAAATGATTTATATCTAATCGTTGATAATGGTTTATGACAAGCCTTAAGAACTCATGGATTTTGTATTGAGTCGCAGAGCTGATTTCATGGTTTCTCCACAGCGGTAGTGGCTTTTTACACCATTCTTTAATCGAAAGGTTTTCTTGTAAGTGCTCTAAGAGCCCAGAAAACTGAAGACTATTGAATACGCACGCTACGGAGAGGGATGGCTCATCAACACATTTAACCTGGTGAGGGAGGTATGATGGTAGGTACATCATGTTGCCAGATGTTAAGGTGTACTCGTTCCAATCAGTAATTTCACCTTCATCAAAGCACATTTTTTCAGTTAGATTTTTCACATCGCTAATCCACCATTTTTTCTTACCTGATACCTGTAGTGAAAATATCTCACTGATATCTTTGTGTATTGCGGTTTCCTTGGCTATTGGCAAACAATAAAAAAGTGTCAAAGAATTGATTGGATGAACTATTAGGCTTTCAAATGCATCTAACATTACTCTCAGATTACATTTCTCATCTAGGGCTTTATGTAGATTTCTTATTTGTAAAGTCATACCGTTATCTATACCGCGCATGGCCTCATCGTAGTCCTTTGGATGTATGAAATCAGTAAAACTATTACTTCTCAATAAAACATTTGTTATATTGTAGAACTCCTTCTCACGTAAGAGAGCTTTTATATCATCCCATTTTACCAGCTCTTTGATTTGATTTTGAACTCGTGTATTAAAAAATATTTTCTCGCCCCAGTAGTCACTGCAGAATTCCTTTGTATTCAAAGGATGTAGAAATTGATCGACTTTCATGACAATTACTCCTTAGCCATAATTAATTCGTCGCAAATCGCGGAGGTAATTTTTTGAGCAAAAACTTCAGGTAGGAAATCCCAGTATCCACAAGGGTTACATTCGATGAAATATTCATTATCGTCTTTATCCACGATCAGGTCATAAGCTGCGTAGACTAGCTTGGCTCTTTTATGAAAATCCAGAATACGATTAAGTGTGGAGTCTCTCAGGTTACCTTCTTGGTAATCTCGATGGCATAGCCGCCAATCAGGTATGTCCGAGTTTTGATCATCTACTATAATTTTGACAGTGAAATATTCATGTCCTATCACATATAACCTGATTTCATGTTTGCGTTTAATCTGTTCTTGATATATGCAAGGCAATTTCGATTCTTTATCGAGCAGCTTACTGTCGAATATTCTAGTTTTTGAGGGTCTATTATCATCATCCCAGTGGTAACCTAGATTTTTTTGAATACAGAACGGTACGCTAGAGGTGAAATTTTTTATCTCTAAGTAGTTGGAGCTAATTATTGTTTTTGGAATTTTTAAGTTGCAATTTTGTGCTAGAGATAGCTGGAATATTTTATTTTCTGCTTTTAGATTTTCCAGCATAGGATTAATGCACTTTATAGGTATTACTGAATTAATAGGAAAAATGATATTCCATGCCTCTTGTTGCACGCAGATATCTTGTACAGTATATAATACATCATTTGAATTCTCGATTAATGGTGTGCGCCAGTAAATGGCGTTGAAGTTCAGGCCAGGACTGATGTTATCAGGGAACGCGTAGCTGATATCTGAAACATCTTTGGTGTAATCAACATAAACATGGTCAATCCCCATATTTGTTAGCATTTTTTTTACGCGCATTATTTGTGGGTCTTTGTCACAACCCATAATTAGTATTTTCATGTGGGAATTCCTTTTAGATATTGAGCAAACTCGATGTGCAAAGGGTTAGGGATTACTGGTGAACTCAGACGACTATATAGCGCTATAATACCGGCAATCCCAGTTAGATATCCGCAAAAATCCAATTGAACATTGCTGCTTCTAAAGTCATTGTTCACATAATTTCTCAACCATGATGACAGTATCATTTCGAAGTTATTGCTCTGACTGTCGATGTCAATCGCTTTCACATGGCGTTTAATATCAAGTAAACACTCTAAATTTCCTGCAACACCATGACATAAAATAGGTGCACTGCTTTTTGTGAATTCAGTTATTGGATGTATAATGCTTTCAATCGTTTCTTGACTGTGTTCTATTATACCATAACGCATGGCTCTCGCCAAAAAAACTCCTATACCAGCTCCACCATGGCACCAGAATGACAATAACGGTGGCCCATTATAGGCTTCGGACCATAGCAGTGATTTGTTATCCAAATGCTTTTGTCTTTGATCATTCAACGTTATTGCAATGTCTTGTATGGTCTTTAGGGTTTTCTGATTTTTATTTACCAAGTAATAATCTATTAGAGCATCACCAATTCCAGCGATGCCGTGAGCGTATCCTAGAAGAATCTCGGTGTTAAATGTAAAATCATCCTCGGTTGATTGTGCGTTTGGATTATACCACCCTACATGACTTTTATTTTCAGGTGTAATCTTGGTGTCTACGATGTGATTTGCATGTTTTTTTGCTTGAATCAGGAACTTAGATTTACCTGTTAGTATCCAAAAAATTATATTTGTACGCAATCGGCCCGCAACCCCATTGAAAAGATCCACTGATTGCAATGGCATTTTGTTTGTTTCCATTAACAAACCCTCCGCCTTCTCTACTAACACGTTATCTTTTATGATATATCCAGCATATAACAATGCCAACGCTTTACCTGACTCACCAACGTAAAGGCCCGGGATCTTGTTATAAGGGTTCTCTTTGTTGAGTAATTGATTTGTGCATTGCTTTATTATACCTACTGTGTCTTTATCCTTTAATATTAACTGCGATATGCTCAGTGATAAAATTGACCCGGCTATCCCGCGAAAATCATTGTAAGCTACACTATCAAAAAGTACGTGATCTAAATCAAAAGACTTTGTTGTTATGTTATAGGCCTTCCGAGTATACTCAGCAACTAAGAATCTGAGCTTTTCTCTATGACTTAGCTGTTTTTTCTCTTCTAAGCATTGCTTTTTACCTTTTTTATAATCGTAATCCAGATAATCGTTTATTTCATTAAAATTCTGGAATGAACCTTCAAGGCATTTTTTAGTGAGTATGGACATATAGTTAGGAATGTTCTCCCTCAGTAGTCTTAGATTAATATCATGTTGGCTCGGTTCAATTGGATTCACATCGGGATTAACTAAGCCTAATAAATAATACAGAATTGCCCCATAGCTATAGATATCATCTTGAATAACTGGCTGTAGGCCTCGGTCTCTGTTATGAGTTCTGAATCCTGTTGATCCACACCCGCATATAATTGAATCGTTGCCCATATCACAGGCTGAGTCAAAATCAATTAACTTGATGCTATTTTTGTATAGCAACAAATTTCCAAGCTTAAGATCAGCTTGAATGATACCAAATTCATGTATATGTTTCATTATGCGAGCCAATTCTTTTGCCCATTTTATTACTCTTTTGACGCTGATTGGCCTTTGCGTTATCACATGATATTGTAAAAGCTCGTGTAAATTTATGCCAGGAATATCTTCCATGACTAAACAATACTGATTATTGGCATCGTAAAAATCATCTATAAACTTGGGTATCTCATCGATTACACTTAACTTTTTTAATATATTAGTCTCTATAATTAATCGACTTGTTGCTGTGTGTCCTGACTTATCAACGGTGGAATCTCTAGACGCTTTTTTTATTATACAGCGCCTATTTAGCTTTAGATCTATTGCTAATGTGACTGTAATGCTCAGTGTTTGATTCACAGTAGCGCATTCGAAGTAGCGATTTTTGAGCAATTCCTCGTTTTTTGAAGGTGTGTCATATGATTTTTTAGAATTCGATAAGTCACTAGTGAATGGGTCCTCTATCTCAGCCATGAAGCTATCATTAATATTTTTAAAGTCAAAATGACGTTTTCCATTGATAGTCATGGTTTGCATCAAACTTCCCCATAACGACTGTATATAATTAGCTGTAAATGCACCATATCGGTAATATATTATTGAGTCTTTGTAAGCTTGTTTGTCAGTAACAATTGTTGGGGAATGAAAATGCTTTGTTATCTCATTTAGTTTTTCCGCAATAGCAACAGCTTTTTTAGGGTTTTCAGGGTAAATGGTTATAAACTTGCCAGCCTGTTTTGTTTTTGTGGTGTCATTATTGAGGAATGCCAAGAAATCTAGATTAGCAGCCACTTTAAAATTAACTTTTGACTGAATGAGTGCTGGAAGAATTGTTTCTAGAATGTCAATAGCGTTAAGTAAACATGCTGATACGTGTAGCTTCCAACCATGTTGAGGTGTAGTGTTTTCTCTTGCCTCTACTGATATCCATTCAAATACTCTGTGATTATGCTTGCCTGCATTGATTATTTTTATACTAAATGATCTATGGTTTTCTATGGATTTCGAAACACTTTCGAGGATATTATAACCCCAGACAATTTCCTTAATATTTGCATATGGTTGGTTGTCAGTTTTCATCATTATCCCCCTCTGAGTGAGCTGCATCGATATTGATACTTCAGCAGCTCACGATTAAATGATTTCTCATGCCCTAAAATGGGTTACCACCTGCAAAGGCCATTGATGGAACTGGGATGGGTGAGGGTTGGTCTCTGTCGCCGATGAGGTTGTCGTCTTCACTATTAGGACGACGACTCGAGCATCTACCCACACCACAGCTTGATGAACATTGATCTGATGTTGTACCAAGTTCGCTTGAGCAGAATAGTGTAGGTGGCATCCATGCCAATGGCTTTGGTTTAATTAGGCCATCGGTGGCAAAGCCTAGTTGATTTTTGATTTGTGAAACTGCTGCTTCGCTATTTTTAATCAGCGACTCAGTTGTGCTCTCAAGTTTGTTGAGGATTTTATCAATCCTAATCCTGACCTTATTTAACTTATTGATCATAAGCTCTCTCCATTTCTAAAGTTGATATAATGTAGCGCTACTTAAAATCACTATGATTTTAAGTGCAGATACGCACATCATTACAACATAATAAAATACGATAGACATGAGTAATATTACCTATATATCCAGCCAGTCATTTTTAATACTATCGCCAACTTTATTATTATGGCTTTTAATTTTCGATATTAGGTAGTAGGAAATGGAAGAAAGACATCAGCAAGAAGTTGAAGAGCTCCAAGGCTCAGGGTGGTCATGGCCACACTTAAGCGGCGCCTCCCTAGGCGTATTACAAATTGGTGGCGGCGCTGCTCTTATTCTTTGCACAGGAGGATTTGCTGCACAATTTGCTGGGCCGCTCATGAGCTCAGGGTTTTCCGGCCTTTCGTATAGTACTACCACGAACAACTTTGAGACTACCCAATATTTAAAACAGTGTGCCACTGGTGCAGCTACAACCATGGTCTGTATGGGCAGGGGGGTAGGAAT
>JBGSSQ010000433.1:0-3582 GCA_041736975.1 Gammaproteobacteria bacterium | reverse complement strand
GCCCTCGCCTATAGCACTGGAAATCACGCTGTGTTTGCTCATAGGGGGTGTTTTTGCGTCGATTTAAAATTGGCTGGTACGCCGCAAGGAAGTGTTCGCCAACGGCGCGTACAAAATCAAAGCATGTGTCAAAGCCCCAGGCATTAAGATCGTCAAAGAAAAGCCCACCAATTCCACGAGGCTCCTCGCGATGGGGTAGATAAAAGTAGTCATCCGCCCATTTTTTATACTGAGCATAGACCTCTTCGCCGAAGGGCGCGCAGGCCGCTTTAGCTTGTTGGTGCCAGAGAATGCAATCTTCGCTAAAGCCATAAAAGGGGGTGAGGTCGAAGCCACCACCAAACCACCAAACAGGTACTTCGCCTGGCTTTTCGGCAACAAACAAGCGCAAATTAGCATGGCAAGTGGGGGCGTACGGGTTCTTGGGGTGAACAATAGTTGATAGCCCCAGTGCTTGAAAGCTACGGCCGGCTAGCTCGGGGCGGTGCGCACTGGCGCTGGGTGGTAAGTTGTTGCCAAAGACATGAGAGAAATTGACGCCGGCTTTTTCAACAACAGGGCCATTTTCCAGGGCAAAGGTTTGGCCGCCCCCGCCTTCAGGACGATCCCAGGCATCGATGTGGAATTTTGCTTGACCATCTTCTTCTTCTAGGATGTTGGCAAATCGACTTTGGAGGTTTATTAAGTAGTCTTTGAAGGCTGAGATGTTAATATCAGTCATAGATATCCTCCTAATGTCAGGTTATTTGTCGGGTATGTCGCATGCGATGACTATAGAGCTGTTGTATAGCCTTGTCCATATCAGCCTGGTCTAATTGTTTTTCCTGTGAGTATATCTTGTATGGTTGTAGGGCTGGAGGCATCTCCTAAAGCCTCATCGACTACCATCTCTAGGCCACTAGGAAAGTAACGATGGATAGTGGCGATATCTTTGGCAGGTATTTCACCATCGAGATTGGCGCTGGTGGAGACAATGGGTCCGCCAAAAGCTTGGCAAAGTGCGCTGGCAATAGGGTGTTGTGTCACTCTTAATGCAATCCCTGTGTGCTCGCCTCTTATCCATGCGGGTGCGTTTGAGGAGGCCGGGAAAATCCATGTTCTGGGGCCTGGCCAGGTTTTTTGGGCTAGCATTAAGTGTTTTTCTTCAATAGGTAGCGTGAGTGCTTCGATTTGTTCCCAGTTGTGTGCAATGAGAATAAGGCCTTTGCTGACGGGTCTTTGCTTCAATGACAATAATTGTTTGACGGCGGCTGGGTTGAAAGGATCACAGCCCAGCCCGAAGATGGCTTCGGTTGGGTAGGCGATAATCTTGCCCTGCTTTAATGCGGCTACGGCTTGTTGAATTATTGAGTGGGTGGTCATCGTTTTTCACACTTTTTTATCTGTTTGATCGTCATGGCTTGCTTCGCTTTGCTCGCAACGACGATGTTTGCTAGACTGCTTGCATAAAAAGCATATCAAATTCTTGTTTTTAGCGCCAGTCTTTTTGGTGTGTTCAAACCAGCATGGACAAGCGGCAGTATGCGCGTTCTGTTTCGACAGAATAAATATCGAGATGACAGTGATGTTCGCTTCGGCGAGAATTGTTGAGGAGGTGAAGGTGTTAAACATTGTTTGGCTAGGGCTGATTTTATTGTCAGTGGTGTTCGGTATTATTAATGGACGCATTCCGCAAGTGGTCGCCTCGGTGACTGAATCCGCAAAATTTGCTTTTGAGTTAGCACTGGGGTTGGCCGGTATTATGGCGCTATGGTTGGGTATCATGCGCATTGCTGAAGAGGCGGGATTTGTTCGTGCGCTTGCCCGACGTATACAGCCATTGATGCGGCGTTTATTTCCTGATGTTCCAGAGGAGCATCCGGCCATGGGCTCCATGGTGATGAATATTGCGGCTAATATGTTGGGTTTGGGCAATGCGGCAACGCCTTTTGGTTTAAAAGCGATGAACGAATTGGAAACCTTAAACCCGATTCCAGGCACGGCAAGCAATGCCATGTGTACTTTTTTGGCGATTAATACTTCCAGTGTTCAGTTAATACCAACCTCTGCCATTGCATTTTTAGCTGCCGCCGGTGCGGCACACCCTACCGATATTGTGTTGACCTCCATTATTGCAACAACATTTTCAAGTTTGGCGGGCATTATTGCCGTGAAAACATTAGAAAAATTACCTCGGTATCGGTTACCACAACAGGAGCCACCTCATGGCGTTTAATCACCTCACGGATAGTCTATCCAACGGAATATTTTTGGCGGTAATTGCCGGCATTCCAATGATTGCTGCTTATAAGTCGGTAAGGGTCTACGAAGTTTTTGTGGATGGTGCAAAAGAAGGTTTTGAATTAGCGATAAAAATTGTTCCCTATCTCGTGGCCATGTTGGTGGCAATAGGAATGTTTAGAGCGTCAGGTGGTTTTGATATTATCTTTGGTTGGTTAGGGCCTACGCTGGAAAAAATAGGTGTACCTCCTGCCGTATTACCATTGGCTTTAATTCGACCCTTTTCGGGATCTGCTTCCAATGGAATATTAGCGGATATCATAAAAAACTTCGGTCCTGATGCGTTTGTTTCTCATCTTGCCGCCACAATGATTGGTAGCACAGAAACGACATTTTACGTGATAGCAGTATACTTCGGTGTTGCTAGGATTCGTCGCACACGCCATGCCATTCCTGCGGGTTTGATTGCTGATTTTGTTGGTATAGTGGCTTCTATTATGGTGTGTAGACTATTGTTATAAGGGTCCTGTAAGTGGGCAGACCTCTGTTTGTCTCAATTCGAGGGAGATAGGGTCGCCCATTTTTCTAGGCACCGTCAGCCTAACTTGCTAGTATCAATGATTTACACTCACTCAATAAGGACTATTATGTCAGACGCTTTTAAAGAAATAACAGATACCGTCAATGCCTCTTTGGCTAAGTTACGCAAAGATATTCCCGACGTTACCACCGCTTTTGGTCAGTTGGCTAGCAGCGCGAGTAAAGAGGGCGCTTTAGATAAAAAAACCAAAGAACTCATTGCTATCTCTATAGGCATTGCCGTTCGTTGTGACGCTTGCATTGGTTTTCATGCTAAAGCGCTAGTGAAACTGGGTGTGTCGCGCGAAGAGTTTACCGAAGCCTTAGGTATGGCTGTTTATATGGGCGGTGGTCCTTCTCTTATGTACGCGGCTGATGCGCTTCGTGCATTTGAAGAGTTCAGTTAGTCAGCAAATTCAGGTGCCTGCGCGGTTGGGGTTGATGATGGATTTTGCCTAAACTTTTTCGCTTTACAGCGTAGAGGATTCTAGGGTAATGTGCGCCATCATTTTCGCCCACTGCTAAAGGACTAGACCATGAAGAAATTGCTGATCTCTTGCTGTATTCTGTTGGTCTTTAACATCACAGATCTTTGTGCAAAAGGCAAGAAAAACCCCTGGGTTGCTCAACCTTTAGCTTCAATCGTTATGGATGCTGAAACCGGGGAAGTGCTGGCGGGTAAAAATTCACGATCTCCTCGTTACCCGGCATCGCTAACCAAAATGATGACGTTGTACTTATTGTTTGAAGCTATAGATCGCGGTGAGCTATCGCTTTATAGCC
>JBGSSQ010000428.1:0-29813 GCA_041736975.1 Gammaproteobacteria bacterium | reverse complement strand
TACGCCTTTCAGCTGTATAGCGATATTGCAGCGCCACTATCACTGCCTTTACCCAATACTACTGGGCTGATACAAGCTCTTAATATTATTGCTGCAGGCCCTTCAGCTACGATGAGTTTTGCACCCCTTGCTGAGGTGAGTAGTATTGTCGGTTGGTATTTGGCTTTTCCTATTGCTTTTATTTTACTCATATTGTCTTATATCGTGGTGAAGACTGGCATTGGGTCAAGATTTAAGCGGGTGTTTAACCAGCGCATGCACGTTTTGCGAGAGAGTGAAAAAGTGCTGTGGAAAATGATTTCACCAATCTCAAAACTTGAGCTCACTAAAGAAGATATTAATAAAGGGCCTTGGGCAATGTCTACACCTCCTATGACATTTGCCAAACAACACAATTTACTGAAAGAAGATCATTCACAAAATCCTATAGTGGTCACAGTGGTTAAAGGTGCGTCTGCTAGAATGTTTGCGCTGCAACTAGGTAATTATTTTACTCAAGTCGAAGCACTACCGCCTCATCTACAGGCTCTATTTGCTATATTTGCTGCTAGAGCTAATCGTGATCGTAAAAATTCAGATAAATTATTAGAGCAATTGTCGCTCTCCTACTCAGCTGGGAAACTGGATTTTAGTGGCGTTAAGGAAGTGGTTGCTAAGCATGTAAACAGCAAAGAAGTTCAGTATGTAATACGGCGTCATGGCTACCAGTTAACCCTAATGGCCTCAATGCTTGAGTTGGGCAGAGCGGATGGTGTATTAGCCTGTGCAGAATTTTTGTGGCTAAAACCGGTAGATCGACGGCTTTGGTATATGTTGAGCAGTGTGGGGCGTCAAACTCCCTTTGTTGAAGTCAGTGGACCGATTGCACATTGGTTGGTTGAAAAAAAACTGAAACGACCTGTGCGTACCCCAATGATTAATGCGGCAGTCAAAGCACTTGAAGTGGCTGTTTCTGAAGTACTCTTTGAATCGGATGAAGAAGATGCGTAAAGTAAGGCGTGGCTTAGAAAGGAAGCATGAGCAAGACCCGCGGCAGATGTTGCGCGATACGCGCACATTTGGAATGCGTGTTAGTGATTTTTTCAAAAATCCACTCTTGGTTTCAGTGACAATTGCTGGTATTGCCGTTGTTGGCTTTGTTCTTCCTAGTTTTGCAGATATATTCTTTATCATTGGTGTAATTATGTTTGTCGTGGGTATGACACGTGTCACAACATTACCTTTTAAGTTGCCCATGAGTGCCGGTGTCAAGGACTATAACGACCCTATCCCGGGTACCACAAAACCCCGTAAATCAAGGGGAATCTATTTTATTGGTAATGAACTCGTCACCAATGAAGAGTTGTGGCTGAGCAATGATGATATGCGTACTCACATGTTAATTTTTGGATCAACAGGTAGTGGTAAAACAGTCGCCTTAACCTCCATTGCTTATAACGCTCTGCTGCAAGGCAGCGGATTTATTTATGTAGATGGTAAGGGTGATAACTCATTGTATGCGACCATATTCGGAATGGTGCGCGCGATGGGCCGTGAAGATGATTTGTTGCTCATTAACTTTATGACCGGTGCTAGAGATATTATTGGCCCTCAAAAACTGCGACTTTCAAATACCATGAACCCATTTTGCCAAGGTTCTTCCAGTATGTTATCTCAGCTTGTGGTGAGCTTGATGGATTCTGGCAAGGGCGGTAGTGATGGCGATATGTGGAAAGGTCGTGCTATTGCTTTCGTTGAGGCCTTGATGAAAGTACTGGTAGCAATGCGTGATGGTGGACATTTACTATTAGATGCTAATACTATTCGAAATTATTTTACCCTAGAGCGTTTAGAGCCTATGGTAATGGATAAAGTGTTAATACGTGATAAAGCAGAACCGGTGAGTTTAGATTATTTACCGGACATTGTTTTGGAGCCGATTAATAACTACGTGCTTAACTTGCCTGGTTATAATAAAGAACGAAAAGGTAAGCAAGTTTCCCAGGTATTAGAGCAACACGGTTTTATTACTATGCAGTTGACTCGTGTATTTTCTTCGCTAGCTGATACCTATGGTCACATTATTCGAACCAATCTTGCTGAGGTAGATTTAAAAGACGTGGTGTTAAATCGACGTATTTTAGTTGTGCTACTGCCTGCCTTGGAAAAATCACCTGATGAATTAGCCAACCTGGGTAAAGTCATTATTGCCTCTTTAAAGGCGATGATGGCAGCTGGCTTGGGTGATGAAGTTGAGGGTGAATACCATGATTTGATTACTCGTAAGCCAACGACGGCGCCAACACCTTACTTATGTATTCTTGATGAGTACGGTTATTATGCTGTGCAAGGTTTTGCTGTGGTGCCTGCTCAGGCACGTTCTTTAGGTTTTTCGGTGGTTTTTGCTGGACAAGATTTACCCGCGTTCCAAAAAGCGTCTAAAGAAGAAGCCGCTTCTATTGGTGCAAATACCAATATTAAAATCTGTATGAAACTAGAGGATCCAATGGAAACATGGGAATTTTTCTCTAAAACAGCGGGTGAGGCTTATGTCACACAAGTCAGCGGATTTCAGTCTGATACTCGCGGTGTTATGAATAACTATATGGATAATCGCGGTGCACAAGTTGTTAAGCAAGCGCGTATTGATTTGATGGATTTAAAAGATCAGCGAGAAGGTGAAGCTCACGTATTTTTCAAATCTTCTATTATCCGTGCTAGTATGTTTTATGCTGATCCTCCTCATTGCAAAGTGATGCGACTCAATCAATTTCTGAAAGTTGAAAATCCAGATGCATTAGAGCTGCAAATGTTATTGGATAGCATGGATCGATTTAAAAAAGCGGTGTCAAAAGAAACGATTTTCCCAGACACTATTGGGATGGATGAAACGCTTGAACGTTTCGTTGAGGCGTTTCATGAACTTGATACAGAGCAAGCCCCAATTGATAGAGCTGTTAGTGCCTTATTAGCTTTCCATCAAACGTCAGTGCCACAAGTCACGGAAGAAGCTTTAGCGATTTCTGACGATGAGCTTAATATCTTCGCCGGTTTACGTGCATCGTCTTATCTGGATAAGATTCTGTTAATAACTGATCGTGAGAGATTCAGTCAACCCATTTTGCCCTTTACATCAACACGTGATCAGAGCTCCTATCTTGAGCATATGTTAGGTAGAACGGATGCTTATGCTAATTCAATTGCTGGTGAAATTGTTAAAGATTTACAGATGGCTACACATTATCCGCCTGAAATTGTTGATAGTCCCTCTGCAGAAGAGTTGGCATTTAGTATTGACGATTTAGTCTCTACTATTTCGACCATCAAATCGAAGCAGGGTGGTGAAGATATGTCATCCTTTCTAGATTAATTTAATTCTTCGCTCGCAATGACAGCGGGCAGAGCAATTATAGGCGGGTGGCTCTATAGCGCAGCTATTTTCTAGGCTTAAGTTTCATAGGAACTGGTGAATCAGGCTTGATGCTGATTAAAGCGTCAATACCCACCTCCAGTTTAGGATCTATAGCTAATTCAAAACGTTGCAATATCATTGGTAATACCACTTTCATAATTAATTGAGCTAGGTGTTTACCAACACAAACATGAGGCCCTAAGCCAAAGGGTATATAAGCATTTTTTACGTATTTGGCTGTGGCGCCTTTTCTAAATCGTTCAGGGTCGAATACTTCTGGATTGGGCCAATATTTTGGGTGTCGGTGCAAGGTGAACGGAACCATATAGAGAAGGCTTTTTGCCGGTATCCTGTAACCACAGACAATGTCGTCGGCAATGGCCGCTCGGTCGAAGATCCAAATAGGTGGATAGAGTCTAAGTGATTCATCGATTACCATGCTGGTATAATCTAACGCTTCTAATTGTTCAAGTGTTGGTGGCTTACCATTCAGTGAATCTATTTCAGTTAAGAGTTCTTCAAGCACTGCGGGGTATTTAGAAAGTGTGTACAAAGACCACGTTAAGGAACTTCCTGTGGTTTCATGGCCTGCGATGACAAAATTTTTGGCTTCATGAAGATGCCTTAGTTTTTCCTCTGGAGAGTCTGTGGTTTTATGCCAGAGACAGCGTAATGCTGGCTTTATAGTCTCACTATACGGATGCGGCAGCGTGAGCATTTTATTGACCAAGTTATCAACAAAATTTCTGCCACGTCGGTAACGCCAGTTTTTTAATGAAGGAGGATTGAGGCGCAGAAACGGTGATTTGGCTACGTACTCATTGGCGGTTCTGATTTTTGGAATGGCACAAGCGCTTTCATTCTGAATATCCGCACCGAATAATGTCACGCTGGCAATCTCTAAAATTAGTTGCGACATCTCATGAACAAGATCTACGGATTCACCCGGACGCGAAGCCCAGTTGTCTAGTAATCTTTCGGTCGTGCTAATGATCACAGGGAGGTAGTGCTTGATGTATTTGTAATAAAACTCGCGCTGCACTTGTTTACGCGTCACTGCCCATCTATGGTCGTAATTAGTTAATAATCCGGGCCCCATGTAGTTTTCTAGCTGTTGAAAGGATGTTCCTTTCTTAGTGTAATTGGACTCATTGTGAACCATAATATGTGAAATTGCCTCAGGGCTGTTGATGAAGTGCACAGAATTGAGTTTAGGAACTCTCACAATGTCGCCGGTACTAGCCGCAATTTTAAATGTGTCTAAGGCATCATTGGATTGGTTGCGTATTAATCGTATTACCAGTTTTAGCCAGGGTGGTTTGGGCACTTTTTTCGTCATTACGGTCTCCCTGAATAATTTCAAATGGCCAAAAGTATAACTGATCTGGACTGTTTGCGCACGCCTATGATGATGATTTTGTCTAGCCAAACTATCTATATCGCTTCAAATTAGTTTGTTGCTAACCAGGATCGCTGATGATAATTCATTAGAATGTCATTCTTTGCTTGAAAACAGGGGCTCTTATCATGCATAATCACGGACAGTTATCAAACAGGGAAGTTGGGATTATGGCAATCAATTCACGTCAGCGGTGGGGCGTCTTTGCTATTGGGCGTTTTTTTGCTGCCCTATTGAGCCTTACTGTGCTTTCTGCTTGTCATCACACCTTTGCTGAAGAACAGGTGCCTGCGAAATGTCCTATAGTCATCACGGATAATATAGTGCTTTGTCCACCGGCTAAATCTTGTACCCCAGCCGCACTTCGTCAAATCACTTGTACATTGCGTCACCAAGCTGTGCAGGTTGTTCGAGTGGGTGAGGATATGCGTGTGATTATCGCGAGTGATAGATTATTTAATCCCAATTCAGCTAATTTCAACTACGAGTACCTAGCCGTATTAAAGGCCGTAGGTGTATTGATGCAATGTTATGACAAAGAGCACGTATTGGTAGAAGGTTATACCGATTGTTGTGGCTGTGAGGCTAGAAATGAGAAATTGTCATTGGCCCAGGCCAATAAAGTGGCTAAGTATCTTTGGGAGCACGGATCTGACTCTCGATTGTTAACCACCAAAGGCTATGGCTCTTTGAATCCTATTGCTAACAGTAACAACTACTACGGTCGTGCACGTAATCGTCGCATTGAAATTATTTTCCGTGATTACCCTCACTGGGATTAAAGTGGAAGGTGACAAACAATGGTTTGTTTCCTTCCTGAGTAAAGATTGTGTTGATGCCACTTTGACTCTAGGTTATAGTGCCCAAGAGCTACTGGCGTTTTAATATTTACATGGAGTGTAATATGCCTGAAGATGCATTAGAGCTAGTTAGGTTAAGAAATAATTTTTATCGTGATAATTATCGTCGCCTTGCGATGGCATTGCTCATTCTACTTGGGTTAAATGCTGCATTAGTTGGTATTATTGTGTACCAATATACAACGCGGCCTGAGCCTCGTTACTTCGCCACCAGTGCCGATGGAAAAATCACACCGCTGTATTCACTGGATGTGCCAGTAGTGTCTGCTTCGGCCTTGTTGTCTTGGGCGAATCAGGCGGCGGTAGCAGCATTTAGTTATAATTTTGCCGATTATCGTAAAGCCTTGCAAAGCGCTTCCGAATATTTTACGCCTGAGGGTTGGAAAGATTTCCAAGCAGCATTGGAAAGTTCAAACAACCTTAATGCCGTTATCACAAAAAAATTAGTGGTTTCTGCTGTGGCGACAGGAGCTCCTGTGATTATTGATCAAGGCGTTATTTACGGACGCTATTCCTGGAAGGTGCAAATGCCTTTACTGGTCAATTTTCAAAGTGCGAGCACAAACTTTCAAACACCTTTACTGGTAACACTTCTTATTACACGTGTTTCTACCGTTTATGTCCCTACCGGAATTGCAATTGCACAGTATATTGCAGCACCAGCAGGTGGCAATACAAATAACCCAGCATCTAATGCAAGGTCAGGTGCTTAATGCGGGGACCTAACATGAGTAAATTTATAGTAGCCACGACAACCTTGGCTTTAGCTGCTATGGCGACATTAGCTATCGCTCAACAGCCTAGGGATCAAGGGGTGGGAGATTTGACCCGTCAACTTCAAAAGTTGAATGATACTGTGAAAAACCGTATTGCGAATCCTGATATTAATCCCCCGGTCAGCCCAAGCCAAGATACTAATCAGTCTGGTGCAGGTGTATCCGCTGGCGGTGATACAAACTTTGCTGGAAGTTTAGCTGGTGGAGGCAGTTTGGCACAGGGAGGTCCCCCGGTTGCTGCTCCTGGTAATATTCAGGGACAGCCAGCACAGGCTGCGGAACCTGAGCGTCCCCCTGTCAGTGATCAAGCTTTTTTAGAGACGACCAAATCAGTGTTGCCCATGACGCCACAACAAATTAGAACGTTAAAATCAATGTTCGATGAGGCTCAAAAAGCAGCTGCTGAAGTTTCTGGGACACCGCCTAAACCCACATCTATTTCACAAATTGTTGATTTGTCGCCGGGTGCAACACCGCCTATTATTCGTCTGCAAAGTGGTTATGTTACCTCAATTGTATTTCTTGATGCGACAGGATCGCCTTGGCCGATTAGCGCGTATGACATTGGCGACCCTCGATCATTCAATGTTCAGTGGGATCAAAAAGGTAATACCTTAATGGTTCAAGCGATTAGTGGCTACAAAACAGGTAACGTCGCTGTGGTTTTAAAAGAACTGAATACGCCAATTATGTTGACATTGTTACCTGGGCAAAAAGCGGTAGATTATCGTGTTGATTTACGGATGCCAGGTTTAGGTCCCAATGCAATGCCCACCGCTACAATGCATTTGCCTGGAAAGGAAACGCCTGTATTGTTGGACGTGTTGAATGGTGTGCCACCACAAGGTAGCACAACATTAAAAATTTCTGGATGTAGCAAGTGTAATGCTTGGCTATACAACGGCGAAGTCTTTTTCCGCACTCCTCTCACGGTGTTATCCCCTGGTTGGATAGCGACGTTGTCGAGTGCTGATGGGATGCATGCTTATCAGTTGCCATCAACACCCGTTATTTTGGTGTCTGATAAAGGCAAAATGAACACTTTGAATGTGGAAGGATTTTAACCCATGGCTGATGAAGGCAAATCCTACGGTGTAGGCGGGCGATCAGGTCGTTTTCGAACGTTTATTATTTTCCTTGTTGCTTTGGCTATAGTGGTCAGTGCAATGGGCTATCTCTACTATGTGCGCCAAATGTCAGGTGGTATAGAGAGCAAAGCTGTACTCTCTAAACCGCCCAGTATTCAATCTGTTCCGGGTGAGGCAACTACACCTCAGTATGCACGTACGGTGGAGCAGGAAAATATTCGGCAAGCTGAAGAAGCTTCAAAAGCAGGCACAAGTTCTATTGCGACCATTGTTCGTCCCAGTTTTTCAGGCGGTGGTGAATTTGAAAACACTGAAGCAGTAAAGCCGGGTTGTAGTTCTGAAGATCTGAGAAAGGCTCGTGCCGCAGGTGTAAGGGCAGAAGAACTCAAGTGCCGCGGTTGTTCAGCAAAACAGTTAAGAGCGGCAGGTTATAGCGCGGCTGAGTTAATAGCAGCTGGATTTACCCCTACTGATCTTAAAGCGGCGGGTTATACAGCAGAAGAATTGAGAGCCGCAGGTGTTAGTGCTGCTGAAATGCGTAAGGCTGGGTATACCGTGGATCAGCTTGCAAGAGCTGGTTATACAGTTTGTCAGCAAACTGCAGCAGGCGCTAGCCCAGAAGAATTACAGTCAGCGGGATATACCGGTGAGCAAATGGCAGAGGCTGGTGTTGGTTATAAATCCACTAAAGACTTACCTAAAAACTGTGATCCTCAAGGATTAGTTCGTGCAAAACGAGCGGGTGTTACAGCAGCAGAATTAAGAAGTCTCAGTTGCGGTGCTAGGGCTTTACGTTTAGCCGGTTATAATGCACGTGAATTGAGAGCCGCTTGCTACACTGCCTCAGAGTTAAGAGCAGCTGGTTTTACAGCGCCCGAACTCAGAGAAGCTGGATTCTCAGCAGCGGAGTTGCGGGAAGCTGGATTTAGTGCCAAAGATTTAAGAGACGCTGGTTATAGTCCTGAGGAGTTGCGTGCGGCTGGATTTACTGCTGCCCAATTGCGAGAAGCTGGTTTCACCGCTGATGAATTGCGCAAGGCCGGTTTTACTGATGGTGAATTGCAGCGAGCAGGTTTTACGGCTGAAGAATTATCAGGTGGTGCAGCTGCAGGAAATGCGGCGGCACTAGGTCTTGATGAGGCCGCGCTAGCCGCTCTCAAAGCAGCTCTTGCTAACCCTTGTAGTGAAATATCACTACAAAACGCTAAGAAACGCGGCATAAGCGGTGAGCAATTAAAGGCGCTTAACTGTACAGTAGCACAGATGAGAAATGCTGGCTTTACTGATGCCGAGCTAGCTGCTGCAGGTATAGATATTAGCGGTAGTCAGGGGCAAGGCCTACTAGGCCAAGGCCAAGGTCAAGGTCAAGGGCAGTCTGCTTTAGCTCAAGATATGTCAGAGCGTGGACTTTCACCAGAACAGCGTCGTCAATTGCTTGAGAAAACGCAGCAATCAATGGCTACGATGGCTTCATCGATGTTCTCAGGTTGGGTTCCTCCAGCTACTCAGGCTTATGTAGCGGCAGTCCCCGAGAAGACAATACGAGGGTCTGCAAGCAGTGGTCAGACAAATCAAGCCAGCGGTGCAGGTGGTGGAGAAGCTTCTGCGAGTTCCGATGGTAAAGGGCGTAAAAAAACAGTAGGTACAATCGTTAAAGCGGGATCTGTGATGTATGCCTCATTAGATACCGGTATCGATTCTGATGAAAAGAGTCCGATTCTTGCCACGATAGTATCAGGAGAATTAAAAGGTTCTCGTTTAGTAGGTGAGTTTTCTTTAGTCGGCGAATCAGTAGTTGTCAAATTTTCTAAGATTAATTTGCCACAATTAGACCGCAGTCTTGCCGTGAAAGCAGTTGCTATTGATGCTGATACTGCACGAACAGCACTTGCTCATGATGTTGATAAACACTATCTGTTACGATATGGCTCATTATTTGCTTCGTCTTTTGTTTCTGGATTTGCATCAGCAGTGACGGGTTCTGGATCTCAAGCCTCTTCTGGGGCTGGTGGATTAGTTGTCACTCATCCAGAGTTGACACTAGCAGAGAAACTCGCGACATCTATTGGTGCAGTGGGTACAGCGTATGCCAGTATTATGGGCGCTAATTTTCAAACTGCGCCAACAGTTACTGTTGAAAGTGGTACCGGTATTGGTGTCCTTTTAGAGGACGATTTAGTCTTGCCAGAAAAGATTTAATTATGTGCTATACTTATAGTGAGAATTGTATTACTCAGCAGTTACTGAAGAGGTTGTTATGAAAAAAGATGGGCGAGATGATGAATACATGCCCGAGTTTACCGGTGAAGGCTTCGAAGAAGAGAGCTTTGACTTGGATGACACCCCTTTAAAAGGTTTAGAACTTGAACCAGGGGAGTTACCTCCAGAAGGTACCTCATTGGCAAAAAAACTAGGCATTGGTCTAGGGTTGTTTGCTGCCACTATAGTGGTAACGTACTTCCTAGTACAACGTGAAAAAGCTAAGGTTGCTGCGCAAGCGCCAATAGCGACAGTAATTAAAACGGCTGAGGTCCCACAAGTTAGTGTGACACCAGCTCAAACTGAGGTATCTGATGACGCTGAGGTTTCTGCGGCTACTCAAAATAATGCAGCCGCTTCTGCTGAATTAGTTAAACCAGATATTGAACCTGCAACCCAATCAACATCTATTGCACTAGAAGCGTTGAAAAAGCCATCATTGAATGGCACAGATGCAGTGCAACTTCAGGCAGAGAGTTCTGCTGCTAAAATTGAGAGCAATACCGTGGAAATGGCACAGCAAGCTACAACAGCAGGGAAAACTGAAGAGGCTGCGGTGACTAACGTTCCTAGCACGACTGCCGATTCACCAGCGTTGGTTGAACAAGTATCAACGGTGATGAATGAAAGTAAATCAAATCAAGAAAAAATTAATAATTTGTCGACTCAAGTAACGAGTTTGGAGAGTTCAATAACATCACTCTCTAAAACGGTTGACTCCATCAATACAAAATTCGATTCATTGCAGACTACACCTAAAACAGTGCAGTCAGTAGTGAATAATAATAGCGCTAAAGAGGTAGAAAATTCAGAGGCTTATATGCCGCAAAACAAACTATCTTATGTGCTACGTGCTATCGTTCCTGGCCGTGCTTGGATAGAAAATTCACTCGCTGGTCCACTATCAGTCACTGTGGGCGATCGAGTTCCCGGTTTAGGTGTAGTTAAGTCGTTAGATTCAGAGGTCGGAGAAGTAACATTAGAGTCAGGAGAGGTTATAATGTATGGTCCTGACGACCATTAGATGAGGGGAGGTATGTATGAAGCGACTAATAGATGTTTGTATAGTTTTTGTTTTTTTGTGCTTCATGCCCATAGCGGCACAAGCGGTTGATGTAGCTAAGCTTAATAATATGTTGGCATCGATTTCTTCAAATGTGCCAGGGCTAGTACAATTTATTTTTGGCGCTTGTTATGTGATGGGTATTTTCTTTGTTTTACGCGCTGTTTATAAGTTTAAAGCGCACGCGCAAATGGTATCGCAAATGTCGACGGACAAGAGTGTAGCCAAACCTTTGGTTGTTTTGATGATTGGTGTTGGGCTGATATGGTTGCCCTCATTGATGGATACATTTTTAGCGACGTTGTGGAATTATGGAACCGACTCAGTGGTCGCTTACCCAGAGTCCACAGATCCGTTTCTAAATATAACTGGGCCATTGGTTGATATAGTTCGAGTGTTTGGTTTGATAGCAATTGTGAGGGGTTGGGCCATGTTAGTTAAGCTAGGTAATGATGGTGGGCAACGTGAAGGTGTTACTGGTAAAGCAATGATCCACATATTAGGCGGTATTTTAGCCTGGAATATTGTTGGGTTTTGGGAAGTGATTCAAAATACTTTAGGTATTGCTGGATAGATTGATTTTTTTATTAACTTACGGAGGTGTGAACGTGAATACTAACTCGATTGATGTTAAAAAACTGGCCAAAGCAGGAGGTTTGCTCTTGGTGGTCGGTGCGGTAATTTTTGCTGATGTTGCTTTTGCGCAAGGCGGTGGTGGTAGTAGCACTGAGAATATTGGTTCCATTGCTGCACGATTGACAGAGTCTTTTAAAAATATTGGACAGTTGATTATTGCCATTGCATTTGTGGGTGGACTTGGGTTTACCATGGCGGCAATCTTTAAGTTTAAACAACATAAAGATAACCCCACTCAAATACCTTTAGGTACTCCTATTGCAATGTTGGCTATTGGTATTGTTCTGATGTTCTTACCAGGTATTATTCAGCCTGCTGGAACCAGTTTATTCGGTTCTAATGCTGCAACATCGGCAGGTGGATTCACTGGTGAAGCCGGTGTTGGTGTACTGCCAGGTAATAGTGGTGGTAGTGGAAGCCCGTAAGTAATTTATGGAAAGGCCAATACTAACATTAAAGTCACAGCCGCAAGCTTGGCGAGTGTTCGCAGCAAGGAAGGCAGATCCTGCCTTCCAAGCTTTTGCGGACAAGGTTTTTGAGCGTGATAATTACACCTGTCAGTATTGTGGGTTTCAAGCGCGAGAATATCAACAGGTGGTGAATCGCGACGGTAATTATCGTAATTCAAAAGTGTCGAATATGATGACAGCATGTTGTTTTTGTGCGCAATGTTTGTTTATCGAGTCGATTGATTTTAATGATTTTGGCGGTGGAAGAATAATCTATTTTCCTGAGATGACTCAGGCTGAATTGAATGCGTTATGTCAGGTGGTATTTTGTGCCATCGCCAATGCCACAAGTTATCGCACCAACGCACAGACTATTTACCGAGATTTAAAACAACGTTCCGCGGTTGTAGAACAAGTTTTAGGTGAGGGAATGTCTAGCCCTGCGCGGTTAGGACAGATGATGATAGATGCACCACTTGACGATCGTGGAAGAGTGCATGAGATTTTATTGAAGGATTTGCGTTTGTTGCCATCAAAGACAAAGTTTGAAACGCAAATTCAGACCTGGGCAGTTGCTGCACTGGATGAATTAGCGGCATAAATGGACTGATATTGTGAGGGAACATAATGAGTGTTGCAAATTCACTATTTAACGGCATTGATACCTTCATTGCTTGGTTAAATACGTCCTTAAAACAGACAACGGAGTCTTATTGCGAACTTCAAACCGCCGATAGCCCAACTGTTTTAGTGGGACACGATGGTTCTTTAACGTCTATCATTAAGGTGAGGGGGGTTAAGGCCCTTATTGGCTCTGAAGAGTTTGATCGCATCCAATCTGGAATGCAGTATGCCTTGCAAACGGCTATGAAGCGTAAAGGCCATGTCATACAAGTATTTTTTTCTTACAATAAAGACCAAGTCAAAGAAGAAATTCATCAAATTTTAGAACCAGCTAGTCAAACAGCAGAACGTTTGGGGCTCGCTCTTGATGACCTATTCAGTGAGCGAGAAAATTTCCTGGCTAAATATTGCGCCTATGAAGAAGTGTATATATCACTCTGGACACGTCCAACCGCAATGACCAATGAACAACGTAAGCGAGCGACTAAAGAAAAGCGTGCTCAAGCCAAGGAAAGAAAGTTACCTGTTTTTATAAACACGCAAAATGTGTTAGCTGCTATCACTGATATTCGTGAACAGCATGATTCCTTTGTTCGTGCTATGTATAATGATTTAAATGGACTTGGTATTGTGTGTAATATTCTCGAGGTACATGATGCTGTTTATGCGTGTAGACACACTGTCGATCCTAATTTTACAGACCGTGATTGGCGACCTATGTTGCCGGGTGATAAACTGACGATTAAAGAACCTCACATCATCACCGGTGATATTGGTGATATTATGTGGCCTAATTTAGCGCGTCAGGTGTTGCCCCGTGATGCTGAAAATCTTGATATACGGACGTGTAAAATTGGCGATTTAATTTACGGCGCAGTGTTTATCAATCTCTTTCCTAAAGAAATCCAACAATTTGTTTCATTATTTTCAAGAACGCTACAGACACAAATACCTTGGCGTATTTCTTTTCTAATTGAAAGTGGTGGCTTGGATTCATTACGATTACGTGCGGCACTTTCATCAGTACTTTCATTTGCTTCTTCAGATAACCGATTATTGAATGATTCAGTGAACTTACTCAAATATATTAACATTAATACTGATGATGCTGTGGTACGGTTAAGAGTGTCGGCTGCAACTTGGGCGCCAGAAGGTGATACCCGTTTATTACGTTCACGAACAGCGCAATTAGCTAAAGCTATAGAAGGCTGGGGTTCTTGTGATGTTTCTGAAGTGTGTGGTGACCCATTTGATGGCATTGCTTCCAGTATGTTGGGGGTGAGCACCTCAAGTGTTGCGCCGGCGTCAGTCGCTCCATTATCTGATGTATTGTATATGTTGCCAATATTTAGGCCTTCATCACCTTGGGATAAAGGTGCGATATTATTTCGAACGCCTGATGGCAAACCCTGGCCCTATCAGCCGGGATCGACTCAGCAAACGACTTGGATTGACCTTGTCTTTGCGCGCCCTGGTTCTGGTAAGTCGGTATTGTCCAATGCTATCAATTTGGCATTATGTTTATCGGGCGGCATTGAACGATTACCGAGAATTGCAATTATTGATATTGGACCTTCGAGTAGTGGTTTAATTTCACTGCTCAGAGAAGCTTTGCCACCTAATCAGCGCCATTACGCTGCTTATTTCCGTTTGAGAATGACACCTGAATTTGCGATCAATCCATTTGATACACAGTTAGGTAATCGCTTCCCTACACCGCAGGAGCGAAGCTTTTTGGTTAACTTTGTCACCTTATTATCTACACCAGTCGGATCAGAAAGATCATATGATGGTGTTACTGATATGGCGGGACTTGTTGTTGATGAAATGTATAAGGATCTCACCGACACCGGTAATCCAAAAGTCTATACACCGGGTGTAGAAGATATCGTAGATGGTTGTTTAGAAGAAATAGGTTTTGTCAGAGACCAACACTCCACTTGGTGGGAAGTCACGGATGCTTTATTTACTGCAGGCTTTGTTCACGAAGCGATGTTGTCACAAAGACACGCCATGCCAGTTTTATCTGAAGCCGCTTCAATCTGTAGAACCCCTGCTATTGAAGATCTGTATGGTAAAATTAAGGCTCCTACTGGTGAGACATTAGTGGCTGCTTTCTCTAGAATGATTTCGGGTGCTGTGCGTGAGTATCCTATTATTGCTCAGGTTACTAAGTTTGATATTGGTGATTCACGTGTTGTGTCATTGGATTTAGATGAAGTTGCTAAGAGTGGTGGTGATGCGGCTAATCGACAAACTGCCGTTATGTATATGTTGGCTCGATATGTGTTAGGTAGAAACTTCTTTTTAACCGAAGAAAATATTAGTGATATGTCCGAAGCCTATCAGGATTACCATGCAACGCGTGTTCAAGAAATTCGCGAAGATCCAAAACGCTTAGTGTTCGATGAATTCCATCGTACCTCTAAAGTGCAAGCTGTGCGTGATCAGGTTGTACAAGATATGCGAGAAGGTCGTAAGTGGAAGGTGCAGATTGCCTTACTTTCTCAGTCACTTGAAGATTTTGATGATGTGATGGTAGAGTTTGCCACTTCAGTATTTATTATGGATGCGGGTCCGGAGCAATCGATTGCCAAAACCAAAGCTGTATTTGGATTATCACCCACAGCAGTACATGCTTTGCGTAATCGTGTTCATGGTCCACGTGAAGGTGGAGCAACCTTCTTAGCACAGTTTGCTACTAAAGAAGGTATTAACCTTCAGTTGTTGACCAGTACGTTAGGTCCTATTGAATTATGGTCATTCAGTACCACATCAGAAGATGCTAATCTTCGTAATCAGTTGTACCGTAAAATCGGTCCACGCGAAGCGCGACGAGTGTTAGCAACGCTATTCCCTAGTGGTAGTGCGGCTAAGCTTATCGAAGAGCGGTTGGCTGATATGCGCGAGAAAGCGGGCGCTAGCGATGAAGATGCCAAGGGCGGTGTGATCGACAAATTAGTGGTAGAGATTATTACTGCTTACAGTAAAGATCCCAACTTTAAAGTCTTGATGTCTGCTTAGTTAATCAGGTTGAAGACAGGATGTCGAAAACGAAGCCTACATGGATGTACTCGTGGCGGTCTTGGGAGGGAACACATCACCCTGAGCAGTTACAACGTAGCCCAAGCAAACGCCGCCTAACCAGCATAGCCGAGTGGTCAGTAGCATATGGTGAGGCTCTGAATAGCACTATAAGCAGAGTATGAATATCCTTTAGTGAGGATGCTTTTTAGGTTTGCTCTTAGCTTTTGACTTAGTTTTAATTTTGGGCTTTGCTTTGGCTTTGTGGTGGTGTGTTAGGTGTCGCACTTTAGTCGAGATTACTTTTACTTTCTTTGTGACCACATGGCGAACAGCTTGCGTTAGGGTTGGTTTGGTTTGTGGTAATAAAACAGCTAGTACATTGCGGATGATAGGGGCAGAGGGTTTGAGTAGATAGCCTGGGTCGCGGTTAATAGTGAGTGCCATATAGACGTTGAGTTTTGGAAACCACATCACTATGGCTTTATAGCCTGCTGTACTACCATTGTGCCACCACACAGGGCCTATGGTGCTTGAGCCTGAGGACATTTGAATTACGCCAAGTCCATAGCCATAACCTACTTCTCCGGATTTTATATGAGAGATGGGTTGGCCACTACGGCAATTGGGTGTACGACCTTCGCAAACTAGACTCATTAATTTTTGCATTTGGGGTTTTGGTAAGATATTGCCTTGTAATAGATCATACCACCAGGCTAATAAATCTTCTGATGTGGTGACAATCGCACCTGCGGTGAAGGCCCATGAGATATCATGGCCGGTGACATCTTCGCCGCTGGTATTGTAGCCGTGGGCCATGCGCGAAAGGTACGACTGATTATAGAGTCCAGTGAAATAATAAGTGTTTAATAAATCAACTTCGTTGTTACTGTGTATATACCGATTCATTATTTGATTAACGGGTGTGCCTGTGACTTTTTCAATAATCATGCCAGCTAATACATAATTAGTATTGGAATATTTCCATCCTTTGCCTGGCGCAAAAAGCATTCTAGAGCCAGCCATGCTGACCAGTTGTTCTGGTGTGAATCCTGCTTGTGGAGTTAATTTGCGAATTCGATTAAATTGACCGGTGTTGGTGTAATTAGCAATACCGCTGGTGTGATTAAGGATTTGGCGTATTGTGACATTTTGCCACTTTGGATATTGTGGTAAATAGCGCGTGATGGGATCTTCAATATTTAATTTGCCCTCAGCTTCAAGCTTTAAGATCACCATTGAAGTGAATGATTTTGTAATACTACCTGCTTGAAAGAGGGTGTTTTTAGTAATAGTTTTCCCGCCTCTAAACTCACTGGTACCACTGGCAAATGTTAGCGGGGTTGTCTGTTCAGGAGTGTAAATACTCAATACCGCCCCAGGTATTGCCGAGCGAGCACGCCAATTATCAAGTATTTTTTGGATTTTACTTTCGTTAGTGAGTGACATCAAGTTGAGGTCGGCATAGACCGAGGTCCAAGAGAGCAATGTGATAAGGATAATCAGTAAAGGACGAAATATCACGGTGCTTTCCTTGCTGTAAGGGAACGTTCATAAACCTGAAGCGTATTTTTCAGGAGTGTTGCGACTGTCATGGGGCCCACTCCGCCAGGTACCGGGGTAATCCATGAGGCAATTGCCTTGGTGGCCGCGAAATTAATATCACCGACGATACTCCCATTTTCTAAGCGATTAATCCCCACATCAATCACAATGGCACCTGGTTTAATCCACTCGGGCAAGATAACACCGGGCTGACCTATGGCGACCACTAGGAGCTCAGCAGAGCGCACATGGTGTTCTAGATCCTTGGTGAAACGGTGGGCTATAGTAACGGTTGCGTCGGCGTGAAGCAACTCTAATGCCATGGGGCGGCCAACAATATTAGAGGCGCCAACCACCAGGGCATTGATTCCACGAAGTGAGTGACCTGTTGTTGCGAGTAGGGTCATTACGCCATGAGGTGTACATGGATGAATGGTAGGGCGGCGTGCAGCTAAACAACCCAGATTATACGGATGAAATCCGTCTACATCTTTATTGGGGGCGATGGCATCGATCAGCTGGGTAGCATCGATGGTTTCGGGTAGTGGTAATTGCAGTAAAATACCGTCGACTTGGGGATCAATATTCAAGGTGTGAATTAAGTCGGATAGCTGTGCTTCGTTGGTGCTGCTCGGTAGGTTATAAAGAGTGGAAATAATGCCGACGTTGGCGCAGGCTTTTTGCTTATTCCGTACATAAATTTGTGAGGCAGGATCTTCGCCTACCAAAATAACAGCTAAGGCTGGAGCACGCTGTCCTTCGCTTATTAAATGGTGAATTTTCTCCGATAAATCACGAAAAATGCTTGTGGCGTGGCTTTTACCATCCAGTATGTGGGCTGTCATTGAGTTAGTCCATTAGTCGTTATAGGAAATAGAGTGCGATTATAGCAACATTAAGCGGTTTTGGGCAGAGTATAGATGATCTATACAAAGGTTGTTATTTTTGTTGCCTTGAATTCTGGTATGTGAGTCAATAGAACACAAGCTCAACAATAATTTATGATAGGGAGAAAATCTATGCAGAAAGAATCTGAAGAGTTTGTGAGTGCAAAGCAGTTTCTAAAAGCTATTAAAGAATTTGTTCAATCCTCAACACTGGAGGGTGAGGTAGGTGAGGCACTGCAAAGCTTAATAAAGGATTTGCCCAAACCCATAACACTCCAAAATCTTATCGAGCAACACAATGTTTCGGGAGAGAATATCTTCCATCTTATTGCACGTTCACGAGAGATGGGGGTAGGGCTTTATAAGCTGTATTCAACATTGCCTCAAGACGCTATTGACACCTTGCTGTCCCACAAAAGTGATAATGATGAAATGCCCTTTCATTTGGCTTGTCGCTATTTAAATTCAGTAGTGTTTGAATTTATTGTCGAGAAAATGCAGCCAGATTTACTCTGGGAGATAGCCACAATTGCCAATTCTGATGCAGGCTATAATGCTTTTCATCTACTTTTAGTTGGCGGTTACTCTGCTGCTTCCTTGCCTTTGCGCGAATTTTGCGAAGAGCAAGATTTTTCTGAGCTGAAGGTTCTAAATGCCGAACAGTTTGAGAGTCTACTTATTTCTGATGGTGTTTTTAGTCTGATTGTCCGTTTTACAAAAATATTTGGTGAGAAATTAGATAACTTGCTATTGGCGACAGATTGGCAGGGTAATAACGCATTAACATTAGCTTGTTTCACTCGTAATGACTTATTGATTCAAAGTTGTATTTCCTCTTTTAAAAATTGTGCTAATTTAATGGAGGCTGTTTCTGTAGAACTTCCAGGGAGTGGGGTTACAGCGCTAAAATTACTTTGTGCACTTGCATCACCAGAAACCCTAAGAACATTATTTGCAAAACTTGAAGAGCAAGAAGATTTATTATCTCAGCTATGTTTACAGCAACAGGCTTTGGTATGGTGTTATCTTACCACGCGAGGCGCTGAGGATCAGGATGATTTTAAGTTGGTGCTAGAGCTGGTTGCAAAAGCCTATGGTGATAATTTAGAGTATGGTGCTATAGGAAGTGAGCGGTGGCCTTCATTTTTGATTCGGTCATTGAGAGAAGATGGAGTGATACCGACAAGAATACTTGAGAAAAAATTAAAGCCACATTTAGTAAGAAGACATTTTCATGCGCAAAATGAAATTGTATGTGAACTACTTTTGGATTTTCAATTTGTTGGTAATTTACAACCCAATATCAAGCTGTATAAACATCATGAAATACTACGCAAGAGCTTATTGGATAATATATTAAAAGCCAATTGGCCTCGGGCTACGTTGCTCTGTATGTCAGATGCGCTCGCAGAAAAAATGCAAGACATTCCAAAAACTGCAGATCATTTCAAAACCGCGATATTGGAGATCATTATTGAAAATAATAAAGCATCCTCTTGTGTGCCATTTGCATGCTTTTATAAAATTGGTTCAATTATTAATGAGCTGGAAAACACGTATCTAGAGTTATTTCAAAGTGATAAACAGATGCTAGAGAGAGTGGGGCAATTTTACGAAATTGCAGGAGAGGTGGTTTTAGAGCGGATTTTAACAAGTCGATCGATATTGAAGTTGGCGTTGCTTAATAAACTGTCATTATCTGACTATGATGAGAAAATTAGGGCGCCTAATGCCGATATTCAAGCTATCAGAAATGAATATATTTTGGCAATTGGGGGTCGTTTTTTGCCGGTATTATCGAACAGTGGCCGGGGTAACAGCGCTAATATTTTGTGAAGGGAATAGGATAGTTAATAGCACTGCTAAAAAGAAGCTTATGCTAAAGTGAACTCTTTTTGTATCTGTATTTGGTTTGATCTTTTGAGATGTCTCAAGTAGTATCTACTTAAAGGATCACCATGAAGCTCGACAGTTGATTGAGTTAGTTAATTATTTCAAAAGGGAGTTATTCAATGAACAAAGAAGGCGTTGATAGTTCGGTGTCTAAAGATCACGGCAGGGGGTATGTGGATACCGGAGCTCCAGGAGTTCCAGTTCAAGCTGATGGCAATGGGTTGGCTTTTCGTAAATTTTTAGAGTGCACAATCCGACACAATTATAACTCACTTGATCACTTTTCTTCTGGAAAGACCTTGGCAGATATCATGAGTGAATCAGATCAAACAGGGTGT
Organism: Gammaproteobacteria bacterium; assembly: GCA_041736975.1. GTDB lineage: Bacteria > Pseudomonadota > Gammaproteobacteria > JAIEPX01 > JAIEPX01 > JAIEPX01. The sequence continues at coordinate 9,581 of JBGSSQ010000428.1, read as the reverse complement.
GTTTCTACAGCTTTTTTGAAACCTCTTGAAATTGACGGCACATTGCTGAAAACGCCACGAAATAATTCCAGACGATCTATCACAATATCAGCTGATGTATCAACTGAAGAGGTAAGTCATCTTTCTGAAGGGTATAGCTCTATTAGTGGTTCTGAAGACCAATCAGATGCTGAAGATAGTAAACCAAGAAAAGGATTGATGGGCACTATGAGACGGGCAAGTCTCAGGGTCAAGCGTAGAATAAGTACCTCTAAGCTTTTTTCATCTCAAAGTGATCAGGATAGCGATAATGCGAGTGTGGAGGATTCTAGTTGGCAATCAGCTTCTGATACTGAAGGGAGCGTGCCTAAAGTTGAAAAAAAACGGCCAGGCTCTTTAACATTCTCCAGGCTAAGCACTATGAGACTTGGTCGTGGACACTCAGGCAAGTTTACACCTATGTCCACTGATTTGCGCTATTTTGAAGAGTTGCTAAACAAAACAAAATTAGATGAGTTGATATTGATTGAAATGTTCACTTGTCTGAGTGCAGGACCTGAAAATTATGAGGTTAAATTGGGCGATGAAGCGCTAGGTAAAAGCAATCGCTATTATTTGGAACGTACAGGTCGATGTCCCGATTTTATAAAGCCAGTATCAGGTGATCAATTACTGTCACTTAATATACTTTTTCTAACAGATGGAATGAAGGCACCTGTTGATTCAATGGCTAGAAATAATATCATAGACCTGTTAGGTCACGATGCTTTTAAAAAATATTTTAGTGTATTGGAAAAGTATAAGGTTTCCCTTCCTAGTGGCTTTGCAGAAGCCGTAGAAAGCAAGCGACTTGCCATACGTAACGCATTGGTGAGAAATAAGGAAATCACTAAATTAGAGCTGCTTGAAATAGTAGAGCCGTTATGGCATGCACACTATGTGACAGCATTCGAGCATCCAGATCTGATGTCTCGTTACCATTCGCTGCGAGTTGATTCGCCGATGCTTAGCAATGTGATATCACCGGCTACTCAATCTGAGAATTATAAAAAGGCTTTTGATGAACAGAAGGAGATAAATAAAATCAGAAAGTCTCTTATTGACGGAGATTTCAAACCATTTATGGCTTTACGTTCTGATCGCAGCAGAGAGGTGGTGATTAATGGCATCAAGCCTAAGGAACGAAAATCTAACGCGAACCTCAGGGCTTTAATAGCGACTTATTTGAAGACAGTGAATTCACTGCATGAAAAACTCGATCTTTCTTACTTTGGATTCTCTGAGGATGAGATGAGTTCATTTCTAAGGATGCATTCAGGCAGACTAACTGAGCTTCAACTCGGCAACAATGACAGTACTGATAATCAGTTTATAATCAAGCTTTCCAGTTTGTCAGGATTAAAAAGGCTTGGTCTTACGCTGACACCTATTAGTGCGATTAACTCAAGCTTGAGTATAACTGATTTAGATTTGAGCTACACAGCGGTTAATAATTCTATATTTGGTCAATTAACTAGTAGGTGTCAGAATTTAAAGTTTCTTAATCTTTCACATACTGATGTAACTCAAATTCAGAGTACAATTAAAGTGGTTAGCCTAGATATTAGAGGGTGCGAAGTAGATGAGTCCATCTTACCAGCACTAATGGAGCATGCTACAGCATTAAAATCATTGAAGATTAGCAGTTCTAGGTTGACTAAAATTAATATTAATTATTTCAACTTTTTAGCAGAACTGGATATTAGTGATTGTAAAAATCTTTTGGCAATTGTTTCTGAGCCACTGAAAAACATACGGAGATCAATTGTAAAAATTGATAAATTGATCAATATCGCTGTGCTACGTGAGTTGACTGTCTATAATTCCCCTGTATTGAAAAAGATTGACGTTGAAGATACTGCTGGCTTATGCGCTCTTTATATTAGTCAAAATCCAGAGCTTATAGAGCTACATTTGGCCTCAGGTCGAGTGATGCCAGCGCTTTCCATTATGGCGTTAAACGACAATCCAAAACTGAAGATACTCAATGTTAATCCAGCAAAAAATCTTGTTTTCAGTGTGCGTAACAGCTGTAATATCAAGACGCAGTTAAATGACGTGTTGTGTCGATCTTTACTCAGCCAAGCATTAGTGCGTCGAATTGAGAATATGGATGCCACCGCTCTTTCCGTTTTGCTTAGGGTTAAAGAAAATGCCTATGACTGGGCGGTGAAAGAATATGGCGAAGCGGTGTTTACTCTGGTAGCTGCCCCACGATTGAATGCGACGAATGCCAATCTCTGTAAAGCTGATTTTTCATATGCCGATCTTACTGAGGCTGATTTTTCTAGTGCCGATTTAAGTGGAGCCATTTTTCATAGAACTAATTTGACAGGTGCGCGCTTTGGTTGTCTTCCTTTCTTGTTTGGGCATAAAAAAAATGTGACATCACTAGCTGAAACGTCAGATGGTAAGTTATTTGTATCAGCCGATACTTCTGGTCTTGTGATACTACGAGATCAAACTGAAGTGTTGTTGGAGTTGGACCTTGACAAGCCTGTATCCGCTATGGCATTTAGTCCTGACAAAACGAGATTAGCTATTGCCGTTGATAGTATTCATCAAAATCCATTAACTAAGGCTGGTTTTAAAGATTTTAATACATTCATTGCTGCTATAGATCCTAGTAAAAGAGGTAGCCGTGCTGAGATACAGAAGTATTACCTTGAGATCTATGATCTCACTAAGTTAAATGAAAAACAGTTTAATTTGATATCCACTACATTTTTGCATTCTGCTGAAATCACAAGGCTAGTTTATTCAAATGATGGTAAATATATTATCTCTTCTTCTGAAGACGGCGATATAAAAATTCTACGGGTAGGAAAAGAGAAAGATACACTACATAAAAACCTACTTAAAGATAGAAAATGTCCAGTTTGCTCGATAGCAGCACACCCTAAGAATCCACAATTGGTTACTGCGCATGAAGATGGCAGTTTAATTTTATGGAACTATTTTACAGGAGCCAATCTTGAGGTGTTAGATAGTCCAGTTAAAGAGGCTAAACCCGCGGTTAGAGCTTTGGTTTGGTCTCCCAATGCAAAATTTCTGGTATCTGGTGGTGATGATCGTGTTGTTAGAATTTGGACTCAACCCCTAGCAAAATGGAAATGTGAAAAGCTCTTAATTGGGCACAATGCAGGAGTTCAGTGTGTTGCAATAGATCCTCAAGGGAAGTATATTTTTTCAGGTGATGCAAGAGGGCAGAAAGGCGAGCATTCTTTGATTGTTTGGGATGCTACTTCCGGTGAGATGCTTCGCCGAATATCCATCGAAATGGGAGTTTATGCTTTATCCGTTGATCATCTGCCTCTATATGAAGATGGTATTACCTCATTAATAGTGCGTGTAGCTAGTGCAGGGTCATTGATTTCTCGGTATATCTTTCGTTGTGATAACATGACCTATTCATTAGAGCGAGCTGATATGTCTACAAAACTCAACCTCACTAATGTGCGCATGACAAAAGTTATTGGTTTATCAGAAGAGCAGAAATTGGTTCTTCAGATGTTGGGTGTTGAATTCGATGTTCATGCTGAGCCTCCATCTAGCGCGCGCTCTCATCCACTCAGCGCGCGCTCTCAGTCATCCAGGAGAGTTAATAGTAGCACCTTTTTTGAGCTACCCTCCCAAGATGTATTGCCTGTAGAAGATAAGCAGGATAGTGAAATGAGCGGTCCCAACAATTCGAATAATTATTGAGTCAAGCTGATAACATGCTCTATTAGCTTGTTGACTGTGCCGGGAATGTCCTTGTCGAATTCCCCTTTTTGGCGATTGCCGAGTACAGCACTGATGGAGCAGGCTTGATGTCCTAGCAGTTTGGCCATGCCGTAGAGTGCCGCTGTTTCCATTTCAAAATTAATGATTTTAGAGTGTTGTGGGCGCCACTGGGAGAGTGTATCTAATAAGTCAGGTACTACAATGGGGGCGCGAAGTACGCGATTTTGTGGGCCATAAAAACCGACGCAGGTTGCGGTCATGCCAATCAGGCATCCAGTAGCGTATTTTTCACGCAAGGCGGTTGAACCTTCTACAATATACGGGGCTGTAGGTAGACGCTGGTTAAAAGTATTTTGAAGCGACTGCTCCAATTCCTGTTCTGCTTGTGAGCGTTGAAGTTGGTAAAACCAGAGTAAGTTGTCCATACCAATGGCATAGTCTGTGAGTGCAAAACTGCCTACGGGTACTTCAGCTTGTAAGCCGCCAGAGGTGCCAATACGGATAATGTTGAGTGATTTCAGCGTGGGTTTTATAGTGCGCGTTTCAAAGTCGATATTCGCCAGGGCGTCTAATTCATTGAGAACAATGTCAATGTTGGGTGTGCCCATGCCCGTAGAGATAACACTCACCCGCTTGCCATTGAGGGTGCCTGTATGAGTTGTGATCTCCCGATGGCTTCGCTTCACTTCAATCGTGTCAAAGTGCTGACTTACTTTAGGTACACGGGCGGGATCGCCGACTGTTAAGATAGTGTCAGCTAGCTCCTCAGGGACTAAATCTAAGTGATAGATCCTTCCATCAGGAGATAGGACGAGTTCGCTGGGTGCTAGATGAATTGCCATTAGTGCTTTTCCTACATTGTGTTGACAGCCCGATATTATAGCATAATACTAATTTTCCTGACGACAAGAACTTTTGTAGGCGCTAAAGAAGCTGTTCTGGCTGTAACGCTTTGGTTAAGCCTGTGTTATACTCCAGATGTGAGATTAAAATTGCACTTCCAATGATTAAATTTAAATAAAAACTTTATGAGGATACAATGGAGCAAATAGACGAGTTTTGCAGTGTAAAGATACCTGTGGCATTGACTGATATTGATCACACACTGTCGTATACCGACAATCAGTATGAGCTAGTAATTAATGTCGAATTAATTAAAGCATTAAAAGGTAATGGTATTAACCATATTTATTTATTTACAGATATGATTTTTAGGTCGGATGATATTCAGCATCGACAAGCCATTATAGCAGCGATAGAAAAAGAGAGAGTTGTGGTTCTAGGATGTATCACACCGCTGGATTATTTTTGGGATCTAGAACAAGACACCTTAAAAAACTTTGCTGAAAAATTTGGGATGCTTAATATCAATTTGAGGACAAAAAAGAACCTCGATTTACTGCCTGGTTTGCTCGATGAGTTTGTCAGCATTAAAGAGAGAATGTACACGGGTATTCCCCCAGTTATGTGTAGAGCCTTCCAAGACGCCACCCAGACCGAAAAACCTTTGACACCTGAACGTTTAGAGTGGCTCTATCATCATAGTGTTTTTTGTAAAATTGCAATTGATATAATGTCATTTCAAAAAAAAATATCTTCCTGTAAAGGCATTATGTTCCATCAATTCCTGGTGCATAAACCTCCTTCTATTCTATCTTGTGATATTTTTGATGATAAAGTTGAGAATCTCGATGCTGTGAATGAAGTGCTGAGTGCAATAAAGTTAAGTAGTATTGTTACTAGCAAAGAGTTATGTGCGCAGCTAACTTCCGGAGAATTTCCAGTGGCTACTTTTGACGGCAATTTTTTTCAAAATGAAGAAACTTTTTCTTTCAAATACCGTCGTGCAACTAATCAAATTATACCTGTAGACAAGGATTTAACCACAACTCACGAGTCCTCTCGCGTTAAGAGTTTTTTTGGTAGGCTAAAAAGATTTAACTCAAGTCGTGGCACTAACACACAAACACCGGTCAATTCACTTCACTCCAGTGTAGAAGACGGGGCAAAACTGAGATTGAGGAAGAGCGGTAGTATGCGCTTTTTGGGATCTAGGCGACCTTCAATGCGTGAGTCTGGCACTATGGAGCCTAGAGATCAATCCGATGGCAGTTTATCAGCAATGCCTAAGTCACATAGCGATGAAACACTAGATAGAGATAATTTAGTACCCGATCAGCGGACACGGTCGTATAGTTTATCGGCTGCAGATTACCGCCGTGAGCCTACAGTAAATTTTGAGCAATCCTCAAAGTAATTGAGCAGCAGCAAAAGCGGCTATTCCCACCTAGGGTGTGAAAAGCCGCTTAGCGTCTGTGGTGATATTGCTAAATCAGAGATTGAGGGCAGCGGAACTGATTGATGATCCCCGGTGTGAAGGGGTTGATTGGACCGTCTGCGCTGATGTGGCAATCGATTCGTTTTTCATTAATAATCCAGCTGAGTTCTAATCCATCAGAGGATGTTTTAATCACTTGAGCTTGATCCAGCAGGTGGAAAATCCCCCAGAGACCAGGATAGGCGATTTGGCTTTTTTGGTCGGCGTTATCGGCAACTTCGATAAAAACACCATTTTGGTGTGGTCCAGGCCAAGTGATAGGTTCGGGTGGTTGTTGTGGACCGTGGTAATCGATGCGTTGGCCGTTAAGAATCAGAGTAAAGTTTTTCAGCTCAGAATGCAGTGAAGTTGGTGTTAAGGCAAAGTTTGCAGTGGGGTGATGATTGCCTTGTGCGAAAAACATTTGCTGAATCAGTTTGGCGCGTATAAAGGTAGCCAGTGCATCATCTGATAACGCCAGTTGTTGTCCGTTGATGGTTTTCCATTGCCAGCTGCTATCGCTATTGGTTATAAAGTCTTGGACATAGTGTTTGAAAAAAGTGTCAACGATACCATTTGGCGCGAAGAAATGGGCAAACTCATCGAGGCTTATTTCAGCATTGGCCTGAATAAATAGTGGATAGCGGTTGTGAAGGTGTTGTTGATATTCGGGGAGGACTATTTGTGCCCATACACGATTAATATGTTCTCGGCTGTCATTAATTAACAGCTGCCAACCATTGTTGGCTAGTGCGGTTAGATAACTTTTTATTGGTTCTGGAGTTTCTTCTGCCACATTTATTAATTGATTGATAGCATCGTTTTCATCAGGTTTAGACATGCGTTTTTTGGTGATGTTAAAGGCTAATCCACTAGGGTCATCTGATTGAGCAATGGGGCGGAAGTATTTTGAAAAATTCACTAAGGCAATGTGTGTGGGATCTTCAGCAACATCCATCGATAGATCATTGATATCAGTAAAATGATCACCAACGCTATCATTGAATTGCTCTTCACCTTCCATTTTACTGGTATTTGCCTGTACTGTTTGCACGAAATCTACGATAGGTGACTGGGTACTACTGAGATTATTGATCACAGTAATCATTTGGCCGTATTTTTGCCTTGGCGTGTAATGCAATTTAGCTAAGGCATTTTGCCATGCAGTGAGATAGTTATTTAAGTATCGATTTTGCACAGCCTGAATCAGCTGTGTTCCGCCATTACTTGTGTTTTGTATGTTGTCGTTGCCCAGTACCCAATCTCCCTCTGCAAATTTTTCACACAATGCTGGAATTTCCTGATGAAATAAACGCTTAAATGCTGTGTGGGTATAAATTGAAGGGATTTGTATGGGATGTTCCGAGAGGCTATTGTCGGTGAATATCAAAGGAGCTTTGCGATTTTGGTTTTCTAAAACGGTGTAAACAATATTGTCTGGCGATGAAGTACTTAATGCCAGGCGTGCATTTTCTATCAGAATCGGATCGCTGGGTAGTGTTAGGTTGGTATTTTGCAGGGTGTTGCTTAGTGCACTGAGCAGTAATTGTCGTGTGTTATTGTCGGTTATAGTGCTTTGCCAGTGGGTGGCATACCAGTCATAAATTTGATGGTTGAGTGCTTGTTTATCTGGTGCGGGGCGAGGGCTATTTGAAAGTGGATCTGGCTGCTTTAATAATAGGGTTAATTTAAGTGTGTCATATAGATCGGCTAGATGACCATTATTGGATGCTTGAGATAATTGTTGGAGTTTTAATTTTAATGTTTGGTCAAGGGCATTGGCAAAGTCAGTTTTGAGTATATTGTCATATTGATTTTTGGCCTGATGAGTGAGTTTGCGTGGATGTCCTGGTCGTATATAGTGTCCAATGCCTGAAGAGTGCTTGTCATTGATTAATTTTATACCACTATCAAGTGCGGCTAGATTTTGAGCTATTTGAATAATGGATTTATTGTTGGCAAGCTGTGCATTTTTTATCGTGTTGTGAGCTAATTGTAGGTGTTCAATGTCTGTATTATAAAGGTGGTAAATACCTAAACCTAGAAAACTGATAACAAGGATAGGAACAAAAAGAGGGTTCATTTTCTTGCGTGGATGTATAAAGTGAGTAGCGTTCTCTGCGAAGCTAGGGAGTAAATGTTGACAAAGTTCAGTGATGAAATACGGTGTTTGCTGTGTGTACATGTCGAACTGCGGTTGTCGCTGTAAGCTAAATACGTCAGCGAGGTGAGCGGTTAGATGATTGGTCGAAGGGCCAGATTGTTGGCTGCTGGTGAAAAATAAGCCGGTAATGTTTAAGTCACAGTTGGGTAGTAATTCATTGAGAAAGTGAATTGATCTGCTGCAAAATATTTCAAATTGATAGGGGAAATCATGCATGGTAGTGCGTAGTGTTGAATTTGTTTCCTGTTGCAATCGAGTGAGTAAGCGATCATGAAAGCGTTTGTTCAGTTGCTGTAGGTGTTTGTTGATGGTTTTTTTCAAGGCGTTTGCTGTTTGTCCTAGTGGGAGGCGAATACCACAATATTGATTGCGTTCGTCCATAGTCAAATCGCAGAAAAATGCAGTAAAGCCAGCCATTTGATCGCATTTAGTGAAGATGACGCTGATGGGTAGGCCAGGGTTTTGGGCAATCAAAGTGGTTAACATTTGCTGAGTGCGGGTAACATCTACATCCACGGTGTTGGTCATGACTTGATTAATTGGGGTTGCGACCACCACATTATGAAATTGGATGTCAAGGCGTTCACAGAGCTTTATGAAGGCTTGGAATAAGAGTTTGCATGAGTCGGTGTCATCATGATGGGGTAAGAAGCGCTCGCCAAGCTCTATGAAAACATTATCCAATGTATGCCAAATAGCGCAGTCCTGTGTTGCAGTAATCAGTGCGTAATCTTGGTCGTTCTCCAGTGCACAATTGAGTAAGTGGGTTTTACCTGAATTTCTTGGGCCGAGTACAAGGTGCCAATGAATATGTGCACGTTGTGTGGCGCCTTTTTTCTGGGCACGCTTAATTTGCTTTTGAACAGCTTTTAGTTTGTTGCTGATAATTTGTATTTCACTTTGGACGTGGAACATATTCAGCCTCTTAAAGGGATTGAGTTCTTCGCGTATATTAGTTAATCCCCAGATAAAAGCGAGTGCTACTAGGGCGATCAGTCGGTTACTGATAGATTCAAAGGGTGTCTGCTGACCAAAGTGGAACTGCGGGCCGTAAGTCCATACAACATAGCCTAGCGCGGCTATAGCAATTAAAGTATGAAAGCGGGAGTCTGTCATTAATCGTCGAAATTGATTCATTTTGCACCTCAATGTGACAAGGGATTATCCATTAGCGCTCACTGCTTCCTTCTGATCACTTAAGAGGGGGCTGATACGCATTAACTTGTGCTGTGCTATTGAGCGTTTTGCTCAATGCCGCAGACGTTTGTTTCAAACTAATATAGCTCACGGTGACCGCGATGGAGATTATTACCAATCCGAGTGTGGCCAGTAGGGTAAATGGGTGTTGTACTTTAC
>JBGSSQ010000406.1:0-3491 GCA_041736975.1 Gammaproteobacteria bacterium | reverse complement strand
GACCATCGCAACTCACTGCAAAATTTGATAGCCATACTGTTGCTACAACCTGGGAACAATATAAGAGAAAAGATAGCGTGTATTTTTGGTATTGAGCATGTTGATGATTTAGATATCACTACAACTGATTCTAAATTCAATCAATTGACTCATCTTGAAGCAGCCATTCGCAGCGAAATAGAACTCCAGTATTTTGATGCGCTAACCAATTATGTTGCCGATGGCAATAAAGCGGCACTGAACCTATTTGAAAGCAATCTCAGCTTGATTGATGGAAACAACTATGACGCTAAAATGAGAAATCTTTTGCAGGCAAAATCTAATCAATTAACCTCAACAGCTTTTAAGCAACGCGCCTCAATCTGTTCAAAGACTTCGCTGAATTCGTTGATTGCTACAAAAAATTTAATCGACAGCGAAAAATCAACGGCTTTTCAAGATACTCTTAGCTATGCGCAAGATATTTTCACTGGATTTATGGGCGGCTTAACAGGTTTTGGACTAGTCATAGGAATTGCTGCATTCGCCGGAATTAGCGTGGGAACCGCCGGCATCGGACTCGGTGTATTAGTCGGCGGACTAGCCGTTGCAGCCATTGGCTTCGGTATCGCCATCTGGGCGCGTCAGAAAAACAGAGCAAACTTTGACGCATTCAATAAAAACATTGATAATACTGAAAGCTTATTGAGCCGATGTAACCGTTCTGCAAAAAAGCTCAACAAACTAGTCAAAACCAAAACAAATGCTGCCGCCCAAGATGTGCACGATAAACAAACCACGAGTGAAATTACAGCACTTGAAGCCGCCAACCAAGCAAGCGCTGCGGAAAATGACACCCTCAAAATAAGAGTCCAAGCCAGTGAAGCTGCACTAGAAGAAACTCAGCGTCGACTGGTGGAAGCAGAGAGAATCATCGCTGAAAGAAACCGTGCTGGCGCGGAACTTGTTCAAAACAACGTTAGTTATCATGCAGAAAAAAGCGCTGACCAGACTCCTATTAATGTAGAAGTAGAGCCTCTAAAAGAAAATATACCATTACTATCGCCGGGTCATAATCTCTCTAATTTTGTCAGGCAAAGGGGGTTAGTATCTGAAAGCACTAGCAGAAAAGTGACAGCCAACTTCCAGGCTTTAGACTTTTCATCAGTCACAACAGAAGAAGATGATGGCGAGGGTGAAACCCGCTCCAAAACATTTGACTAGTGATTACTGCGGCTTGGCATGGAGCCCCTGATTAATCAGGTTTCTTATAAAGGTCAGGCCAAATACGAATTTGATCTATCATGTTTGACTCGATTTTCACCACCTCTATTGGGTAGCCGTTAATACGTAAACACAAACAAGTTTCAGGGATCATTTCAAGATACTCTACTATCATGCCACTAATCGTTTTTGGTCCTTCAACAGGAAGCCCCCAGCCAAAACTACGATTTAGTTCACGAATATTAGCACCACCGTCGATAATATAGCTGCCATCTTTTTGAGGCCACACTTCTTGTATTGTCTTAGCAAAGTCTGTGGTAAATTCGCCTACAATTTCTTCCAAAATATCCTCCAATGTAGCCAAGCCCAAAATATCACCATATTCATCAACCACTAAACCTATCCTACATTTTTCCTTTCTAAAATTGACTAATAAATTAATCAATGGCGTAGCTTCAGGAATAAAATAGATCTCTTCAGCAACTTTTGAGAGCGACTCTTTATTCATTTGCTCTTTTGCAAACAGATGCAACGCTTTACGCACATGCAATAAACCCAATGAATGATCAATTGAATCTCTGTACATCACCAAACGAGTGTGCTGTGAATTTTCTAGACAAGAAAGAATCGCTTCCCAAGATTGATCTAAGTCTATACCCACAATTTCACTGCGAGGCACCATTATATCTTCAACTGTCACGTCACCTAAAGCTAAAATTCCCAGCAACATGCCCTGATAATCCTGTGACGACAACCCAATAGCTTCACCAATCAAAGTTCGCAATTCTTCACGGGATAAATTCTCAACCGCCTTGCCCTTCACCGTAACATTAAATAAACCGAGTGTGGCGTTGGATATGGTATTCACAATCCATACTAAGGGATAGAGCAGCTTCAACATCAAACCGAGAAAGAAGGAGGTTCTATAAGCGATAGGCTCTGAATGTAATGCGGCTAAGGTTTTGGGCATCACTTCAACATAAATCAAAATAACAAGAGAAATCATGAAGCCGCCAACTGCCACACCAACATCACCAAAAAAATGCACAGCGATCACTGTTGCCAAGGAGGATATGAAGACGTTGGCAAAAGTGCCACCAATCAAAATAACACTCAACAAACGATCTGGCCGCTTGAGCAGGCTAAAAACTCGCTGAGCAGCTTTCTCACCCCCTAAAGCACGATGACGTAACCGATAACGATTGATGGACATCATCCCAGTTTCAGCAGCAGAAAAGAAAGCTGAGATGAGGAGCAACAAAACTAAGATTACAAAAAACCATATCATCGGTTTGAATTTCCATAAAGTATTGAGAAAATCGAATAGTAAGCCTTACTAGCTCATGAAGTCAAATTGGGTAAAATAAAGACCAAAGTACAGAAGCAAAACCAAGCTCACACCCAACGATGTGCAATACAAGGCTTTTTTACCTCGCCACCCCAGCAGTCTGTGCCCTAAAATTAATACCGCAAAAATAATCCATGCCAAAACAGCCACCAAGGTTTTTGATAGAAGCTCCGGCCATACAGCCGCATGATAAAAGTAAAAACTGCTCCACAATAACAGTGTCAGCAATACAAAGCCGGTGATAATGGTTTGGAATAGTAGTGTTTCCATTGCATCCAAAGGCGGCAATCTATCTAACCAGCTGAACTGCTGTTTTAAACGCAAGTGACGATCTAACAAGGCTAATATAATCGATTGTATACCTGCAAAAGCTAGCACACTAAAGGTGACCACAGCGAGCAAGATGTGTAACAAACTCTTAATATCATCAGCTGTCGCCACAAGATGTTGCCCCGGCCACCAAAATGCCAAAACCAAGGAACTCGCTGCAAGGGGAAACAACACTAGCCCCAGCTTCTCAAAGGGCCTAACCAAAGCCAACACGGTAAACAACAAAGCCATTAGCCAGCTCGCCAAAGACGCCAAATTCTGCGCACTTAAATTTTGACCAGCCTGAGTATCTATAGATAGGTGTAACAAATAGGCATGTCCTAGCACTGCCAATGCACCAAAAAGAATCATTGCCTTTTTGCTGGGCAAGCCAAACCGCTGGATTCTCAACCAGGGCATGCTGGCTGCAAAGCTATAGGCCAACACTGTCGCAAAATTTAATAACATAATTGCCATAATTTCCATCCAAGAAGGGAGTGGAGGATGGGAGGGTGGGAGGATGGGGTCAAGTCTTGAAATAAGAGATAAGCAAAAGTGAAGGGGCAAGATTTACCCCTTCACTTTTGCTTATTTCTTATTTCTTATTTCTTATTTCAAGACTTGACCCCAT
>JBGSSQ010000377.1:0-1863 GCA_041736975.1 Gammaproteobacteria bacterium | reverse complement strand
GGATTAATAAGACCGACATATTGTAATCTACCTCCCGCAATGATCAAATCGCCATTCGGTGCGATGGCGATATTTTCGCCATACTCGATATCGTCTGTTCCAACGCGCGTAGCCCAGAGCGGCGTTCCATCAGGTGTTATAGCGAGCGCAAGCGCGTCGCTCGGGCCAAATGGGCCACCATATCCAGAAACAACAATGGTGCTGTCGGCAGTGGTGACAACGCTTTGCATGGTTAAGCCGTGTTCCGGTTCTGCAGCGTACCAATGCATCCACTCAGTAGTTCCTGTAAGGCCATCCTTTCGGAGCACTAAAGATGGGGTAAAGTCGCCAAAAGCGTCACCGATAAATACCAGATCGCCGTTGGGCAATGCGGCTACATCCATCGGATACCCGCCCGTGTAGTCGAGCCGGTCGCTCCATACCACATTGCCGTTCACATCGGTACGCAGCATGAACCAATTGTCATTTGAGATAAATTGCGATGTAGCAATGAGTGCATATCCTCCATCTGGCAATTGCGTAAATGCATTGGCTATCTGAAGCCCAAAGAAGCCAGGCGCATCGTAGGTCTTTGTCCACTGCTGCGCCCCATCGGCACTTAGTTTCATGATGAAAACTTCTCCCATTTCCAAGTGACCGGCAACGGCCATGCCACCATCATTGGTGGTAATGAGAGCATTGCCAAACTCGGATGGAACGCTGCCTGTGCTATAGGTCTTGATCCATTGCAACGCACCGCTGGCATCTAACTTTGTAACCACCACATCGGTATTTCCTGCATTGATTGGATCATACGACCCAGTAAAGGCCGCACCTCCGTCAGTTGTTTCGGTTACACCGCCCCAGCTTGAGGTAAAAAAGCCTGCATCAATCAGTACGCAGGTTGGTTCCATCTGTGCAAGTACCGGCTGCAGGCAAGCACCAAATGTGATAAGTATGAGAAGATTTTTTTTCATGGTTAGCAATTTAATGAAGGCGCGAGGTCAGCAATAATAAAGTAAAGATGGTTGTTTTCTAGTAAAACAAATGCAGTCTGATAAAAATAAATTGCTTCAATATGCTTCCCCGCCATTTCGACTTGAAATCCTAAATATCACCGGATTCAGTGATATGGTTGTTTAAGATGTTTGCAGGTACATTATTTTAAATGCCTACCAAAACAAAAGAAACTAGGTTGTTGATTTACTGGTCATATCTGCAACTAATCTTTTCCTCGTTTGTTCACTTGTGTACTTGCGAAGTCAAATTATCTGAACTTAAATTTCATTACTGGAATAATTCTTATACAAATTACCTTCTCAAATCATCATATAGGATTAATTTGATAAAATTACCTGATCGTCAATTGATTAACATTGTTTGGTTTAAGCGAGATTTGCGGTTTACGGACCACGAGCCACTCTATGCTGCGCAGCAGGAGCCACTAGCCACATTGTTGCTGTATTGCTTCGAGCCCACAGTGATGGCTTACGCCGACAGTGATATAAGGCATTGGCGCTTTATTTTTGAAAGCATTCAGGATATGAATGCAAAACTTGAATCTATCAATGGCAAGATTCACTATTTTCATAACGAAGCCAGCGCGGTATTTGAATTACTTTCAAAACACTTCCGCATCAATACCATTTTCTCTCATCAGGAAATTGGCAACAAAATAACCTACGATCGTGACCTTGCCATGCAGAGATTTTGTAAAGAGCAGAATATTCGCTGGCAGGAGTATCAATTGAACGGGGTAATTCGCAAACTGAAAAGCCGAAAGAAATGGGAAGAACGCTGGAATCAAAAAATGACAGAGCCACCAAAATTGGTTGATGAAGAAGGGTGGAATTATGTAAGCCTTTCCGCAGAAATACATGCATC
>JBGSSQ010000373.1:0-2307 GCA_041736975.1 Gammaproteobacteria bacterium | reverse complement strand
GATGCATTATATTCATCCACTAAGTGATGGGTGTTTATTTTAAATCTTCCGCTCCATAACTTCATGGCTTTACACCTTTTTTGTCATTCACTATGGCATTAATCTCTAGCGGAAGACCCCAAATTTTTATGAATCCTTCTGACGCCTTATGATCAAACTGATCATCCGCTTTATAAGTAGCCAATGCATATTGATAGAGTGACTGATCTGATTTGCGCTGAATAACAGTAGCTGATCCTTTGTGTAATTTTACCTTCACTACGCCGCTGACTGTTTCCTGAGTACTATCAATAAAGGCATTAACCGCATCAAACAATGGCGAATACCATAAACCATCATAAACAAGATTTGAGAATTTCTGTTCAATCCCTACTTTAAAGTGAGCAACGTCTCGCGTGAGACATAATGACTCCAGAGCTTGATGTGCTTTAATGAAGGTAATTGCCGCAGGCGCCTCATATAGCTCTCTAGACTTTATACCGACCAATCTATTTTCTACGTGGTCTATTCTACCCACGCCATGCTTACCAGCAATTTCATTGAGTTTTTTAATCAACACATGAAACGGTGCCTTCTCTCCATTTAAGTGGGTGACAAGACCATGCTCGAAAGTGATTTCTACCACTTCGGCTATATCAGGCGTTTCGTTCACGGGTAACGTCCAGGCATAAGCATCTTCGGGGGGCTCACACCAGGGATCCTCTAAGATTCCGCATTCACAACTTCTACCCCAAAGGTTAAGATCAATACTATAGGGATTATCTAATTTTATTGGTAAAGGAATGTCATGAACATGCGCATACTCTATCGCCGCCTCGCGACTCATGGGGTTCTCACGAGCAGGTGCCACTATTTTCAAATTTGGAGCCAGTGTTTTTATAGAGACATCAAATCGAACCTGGTCATTGCCTTTTCCAGTACAACCATGCGCCACGGCAATAGCGCCTTCGTCACCAGCAATATCAACTAACGTCTTGGATATCAGTGGTCTTGACAGTGCAGAAATAAGTGGATAACAACCTTCATATAACGCATTGGCTTTCAACGCTTTAGTCAAATAGTGATCGGCGAACTCTTGCTTTAAATCCAACACATGCGTTTTTAAAGCTCCCACCGTTAAAGCCTTAGCCTTAATTTCTTCTAAGTCTTTGCCTTCACCTAGATCAGCGGTAACAGCTATAACCTCATAATTTTGCTCATCCTGAAGCGTTTTAATAGCCACTGAAGTATCTAAACCGCCCGAGTAAGCTAACACAATTTTAGATTTTGACATTTCCATCTCCTAATTTAATAAACTAATTAATAGTGCTTTTTGCACATGCATTCTATTTTCACTTTGCTGAAAAACGACTGAGCGTGGTCCATCAGCTAAATCCTCACTCACTTCTTTTCCGCGCATCATTGGCATGCAGTGCATAAATATCGCTTGTGAATGAGCGCATGACATGAGTTGCTCATTAACTTGATATCCCTTAAAATCCAATTCATTTTTAACGTCAAACCCCATACTCGTCCAAACATCTGCGTACACAGCGTGGCAATTTTTCACAGCCTCTCCAGGATAGGAAAAAGACTTCACTAAGTCCTTATTTTCGATCAAATCAATTACGGATTTATTTGGGCCATGTTCAGGTGGACAACAATAGTGCACTGTAATGCCTAATTTAGTCGCCATCATCATCAAACTGTGCAGAATGTTATTGCCATCACCAACATAACATAGCGTTAAATCATCATAGTTTTTAAAACACTCCTTGAGAGTCAATAGATCCGCCAATATCTGACAAGGATGAAATAAATCTGTTAAGCCATTAATGATGGGGATTTTTGCATACTGCGCCATTTCTTCTAAGGCACTATTATCAAATGTTCTAATCATCATTGCCGAACAGTAACCTTGCACTACACGAATGAAATCCTTAGGAGCCTCTTCTTTTCTTGTTTGAGAAATACTCTCAACAACCTGCCCTCCCAGTTGATTCACTGCCACAGCAAAACTAAAACGTGTTCTTAAAGAGGGCTTTTCAAAAACAATAGCGACATGCTTGCCCTTGAGAGAATCATGATACAAGCCAGGCTGCGCTTTTAGTAGAGCAGCCAACGACAGTAAATTGGCTATACCGCCTTTAGTCAGCTCAGCCCCGGTGATCAGATGTTTAATCGCCCCGTTATTCATAGCGCCCCCAAATTGAGTTTATATTCATTTAATCGACAATAAGCGCATATTTATGCACTTTCAGAGAATGCTACGCCAGAAAACCATTCCAGTCAACATCATTGACAAACTATATACACAAGAGGCACTAT
>JBGSSQ010000340.1:0-1703 GCA_041736975.1 Gammaproteobacteria bacterium | reverse complement strand
CTAAGAAATGTACTCGATCTGATAAGTTGAGGCGTTTGGACTGCTGGCGTGCTATTTGGCCTGAGTCATCCTCAAACGGACCTACAATCACAAGATGTGCTTTGGGATTACTTTTGACTGCTATTGAGAAAGCATCGATTGTTAGATGAATTCCCTTATTCTCGACTACCCTTCCAGCAAATAGGAAAATATCTGCATTCTGCAAGTTATAGCGCTTCCGAAAACGATTGCGGGATTCATCAATTGCAATATTTTGTACACTTACTATGTTGGGAATGACGACTGTATTTACACTTAGTCCAGCATGCTGCAAATGTCGCTCTTCAAGGCTGCTTGAGCAGATAACTGCCTGAGCATTTGAAAGGTGTCGTTGCTCTAATAACCTTATGAATAGTGCTTTGCGCCATTGATGACGTTGAAGTGCCCAACCCATCAACATTCCGTGTAGCGACATAACATACGGAATCTTCGCACGTTTTGCTGTTAAACACGCAATCCAACCAGGAAAAGTCCACAGCCCTACTACGTGAATGTAATCGAATTCTGTGGCGCGTTTAGCACAGCTTCTTGCCAAAGATGGTGAGATAAAGCGATTTCCAGACCACCGCCAGCGCGAAAAGTAAGTTACCTTAACTCCATCTCGCTCTATTGGAACATTAGGAGTTATATTAAGTTCTTGACCGGCATTGGCAGTTGTGGTGAATACCTCTACTTCTATGCCTTGTGCAACCAAAGCTCTCGCCCAAGCCGCGCCTGATTTAGCTACTCCACCTAAGGCCCAGGCAGGCTCATAAAATGGTGTCACAAATAATATCCGCATTCTATCCCTTTTTGGCTGTTATCCCAGACAAAATTGTAAAGCGAGAATGGTCTGTAATTTGCCCTTCTCAATAACCGTTAATATAATAAATCTTTCATTCTACCGTTAATAGTATACTGAAAAGAGGCATCTGCTGTTTATGAGATTATCGCTGCAATACCGCCTGTAGTAACTCATTTAGCCTGTACTTTACTACTTCAGATCCATAAGATGCCCACGCTGCATTTTGTGCTAATTGACTACGCCGTGACCATTCATCGTAGTGATTAAATACATCTATAAAGCTTGCAGCTAAGTCGACTGGTGATTCAGACGAAGCATAACAAACACCTATTTCTAGATCTGATTCAATATGACCCATCCGTGTGGAAATCACTGGGCAGCCTGCACCGAGATACTCTATCATTTTGAAAGGAGATACATTACCTGGCTTGACTTGGCCTGCACGTTGCGCATTTACGCATATATTAGCTGAAGCTAGTTTTTCTACAAGTCCAGCACGGGAAAGCAACCCATGAAATCGAATTCCTTTTCCTTCATACTGACTTTGTAATCTGGATCTCATCGAACCTTCACCAACTATATCTAGCACAGCCCCATCTAGCTTTGCAAGGTGCCAAGCTTCACAAATCAAATCCACTCCTTTGCTAAATCCGATTGAACCAGCAAAAAGAAATCGTTTGGGAGCAGGTGCTCTCAGACCTTGTTCTTTCAATGCAGCGCGTAAATCGTCTCCTAGAATTCCTCGTAACAGAAGCCTATGTGTCACATCGAACTGAGCAAGTAGCTCTGGACTTGGCGAAATTGCTCCATATATCAAGTGGCGAAGTTGAACTCGGTTCCAACGCCAAACTAGATTTTTCCAAGTTTGGCGACCGTCAGG
>JBGSSQ010000327.1:0-2356 GCA_041736975.1 Gammaproteobacteria bacterium | reverse complement strand
CAGCATGGTATTTAATAGGGTCGCGCTCAGCAGGCTCGTAGCCTTTGCCTTTAGTGGTGACCACATGCAGAAGTCGGGGGCCGCTGAGTTCTTGTAAGTTGCGCAGGGTGGGGAGAAGCGCGCCAAAGTCGTGTCCGTCTATGGGCCCAAAGTAATGGATGCCTAGCTCTTCGAATAGTGTGCCTGGTGTTATCATCCCTTTTAAATGGGTTTCGGTGCGTTTGATCAGTGATTTCATTGGTGGCACAATGTTCAGCACTTTTTTACCGCCCTCGCGAAGCGACGTGTAGGTTTTGCCGGAGAGCACACGTGTTAAGTAGTGGGTGAGTGCGCCGACGTTTGGTGATATGGACATATCATTGTCATTTAGGATGATCAGAAGATTGGCATCTGTACTGCCAGCATGATTGAGGGCTTCAAAGGCCATACCGCCCGTGAGTCCGCCATCACCGATGATAGCGATGCCTTGGTGGTTTTCACCATTAAGTTTAGCGGCCATGGCCATTCCCAGCGCGGCACTGATGGAGGTGCTAGAATGTCCTACGCCAAAGGCATCATATTCGCTTTCACCGCGTTTTGGAAAAGGGGATAGGCCTTGGTAGCGTTTGATGGTAGATAGGCGATCTCGTCGTCCGGTAAGTACCTTATGCCCATAGGCCTGATGGCCGACGTCCCAGATAAGCTTGTCTTTGGGGGTGTTGTAGACATAATGTAGGGCAATAGTGAGCTCAACAGTACCCAAACTACCGGCAAAGTGGCCGCCGCACTGATTGAGGGTCTCAATTAAGTACTGGCGTAATTCTTCTGCCAGCAGAGGGAGATCCTCAGCGGCTAAGGCTCTGAGGTCATGGGGTGTATTGACCCGTGACAATAGGGGGTAATGTGTTATTTGTTCACTCATCGGCGTATGATCGCTGTTTTGTGGGCGTGTTGCAAGTTTCAGTCGTTTTATGTGAGCTGTTTTGCTGGGATAACGATTGAGGGCGATAAGTAATGGGTGGTTAATGTGAAAAATTACGCATTGAGACTTGAATTATCACCTTATAACTGGTAAATTAGGTCATCAAAAAAGATCGTTAGCAAAATAGCAAATTAAGGAGCTTGGTATGCAATCAGAGAATGAAAAAGAATGGGTGAATCGAGTTGAGGTTTGCGAACTTGATCTTGACGTCGACGAAGTTGTTGTGCTTAATGTTCCTCAAAAATGGCTGAAGTGTCCAAACACTGAAATATTTCCTGCCAATCCTCTGGTTGACGGCAACGGACAAATATATGATGGGTCTCTTACTAGAGATTCTTTACCTCAGGGACAAAATGCTCAGCTGTTGTTTTCTGATCAGTTCCGCGCTCAGATTAATGAAGAGGTCAATAAATTTATCACCCAGCCTCCTGCCCCAATTGAGGTTGCTAATGACTCTAGCCAAGCCTCAAATATAGCGGTTTTGGAGGTTAACAAAAAGACAGGCTCCATCAAGTTGAGTATTTCGTTGAGTGTGGGCTTTTTAGAGGATGGAACAACTTGTTGTTATCTACCTATGCCAATTGCTATTCCGTCAGGGGCTATCTATGAAATGGCTTGGATCACTGACTATTTGAACAATAATGCTGGGGCTACTCCTATCCCTGGTGCGGCAGCCATCTCAGCAGATGCCTTATTCCTCGACAAGTTTCGTCAGGCGATTTATTTTGCAATGCTGAAATTTAATCCCAGTGGTATTCTCGACGCTGTAGATGCTACTAATAGGAAAATACCTGAGAGTATCCGTTACGCCATTGACGAAAACGATCTAGAGTTACTCAATGTAATACTAGCCAACATAACAGACGATGAAAGAGCGTTAATGAGTGATGATGAAAATCTCGGTATTGCAATATTTAGAAAAGACAAAGCACTTCTTGCTGATTTGCTGGGTCGTTTGACTCATGAACAAAGAGAAGGTTTGAGCGCCATGACCAAAATGCGTATTGCCCTTCTCAATGAAGACCCAGAGTCATTGGTGCAGGTGCTTAGTAATTTAACGCCCGTGCAAAGAGACGAAATCAACATTCGTGATGAAATCAAAGCGGCGTTTAAAAATCGCCAAGAAGACATTTTTCTTGCGTTAATGAATCACTGTTGTGATACCGTATATCTTGAGTATGAATTTGTGCGCGATGTATTTAGCGCTGTGATTGGAGAAGATAGGCTGGAATGGGCTACTGAGTTGTTAAGGTATTACTATATGTATGCTCTACAACTCATTCGTGAGGTGGTTTCGAAAAACCATCCAGAGCTCGCCTCGTCTATGTATGATGTCCCTGCAATAAAAGTGGCATTAAAATCCGAAGATCAGCCTAGCTATTTGGTGCTTTTCTG
>JBGSSQ010000245.1:0-12755 GCA_041736975.1 Gammaproteobacteria bacterium | reverse complement strand
ACTAAGCTATATGAAAAACCCACAAAGGAAGTCATTTGGAGACCATCGACTCATTGTTTTACGGAGTTGGTGTTCCTGAGTTACAGGGTCTGGAGTTCAGGCTGCTACAAAGAGAGAGTTAGATTTGAATCTGAGACGTTTAGTCTCTGCCTCAGCAGAAACTATGTATCATTTCAAAAAACATTGTTGAGTATTCATGAAGAAGCGATGTAGCTTGGCCATCAATTCAGAATGATACTGTCAGTTCTCTGATTGTAGCTGACTTGAGTAGGAGCTCGAATCATTTTCCTAACCGCAATAGAAGATCCAACTATTGGAGAAGTCAATCAAGCAGCAACAGCCGATCTTCGTTTGTACATGCCAGCCAAAGCAAAAGCTGAAGACATTTGCCATCTTGAAATGATAGCCATTTGTGGCCTAGTGGATAAAGGGCTTGGCAATGGCATATTACGTAGCACCATTATGGTTGGCACATTTTTTAAGCGTAGCAAGTGTGGCATGCCGACGCCCGTCAGAACAATTAGGGCCAATAGCATAGCTGTTAATATAGGTGTAACAGAAATGGAAGGTAGTGTAAGTGCGATTAATTCGCTAAAAATAAAATCAATTAGCCACTGCACGCCAAGACCTAGTGCACTACCGCATATTGCTGCCACTAAGCCCAAACCAAGGATATTCCATAAATACACGCGAACAATCTGCGCTTGTACCATGCCGAAGGTACGCAATAATGCTACTGTGCGATAATGGCGCTCAGTGTAGCGTTTAATTGCAATTGCACAAGCGATAGCAGCCAGTACCATCGTCATTAATGAGGCTAAATGAAAATAATCGAGTGCTCGTGTCAATACATTATCTAGCGTAGGTTGATCGTGTGTGGCGCTGAGTATTTTGACACCTGAAACATGTTCTGCCTCAATAAAACCGCGCAATTGTTCAAGATTCTTTGCTGTGCCAATGAGTCCCCAACGATAGGTTAGTCGGCTGCCAGGTTGAATGATTTTGGTTTTATCAACATCATCTAGTCGCATCATTAGACGCGGAGCGAAGACGACCCAATCTGAGGGACTGTCGGGTTCATTTTGTAAGAAGGCGCTTAGCTTAAAAGCGGCTTCACCCACTTTAATCTTATCATTTTGTTGTAATTGCAAGCTGCTAGCCAATCTTGGTGATACCCATAGACTTTCAGGAGGTGGGCCCTGTTTAGTTGTTCTGCCCTTAGCAAACATCGCGTCTGCAATGGATACTGTGCCTAATAGCGGATAGTGCGCATCAACTGCCTTGACAGTCGCTAATTGAAATCGATCGTTGACTTGTACCATGCTTAGGAACGAAAGTGAGAGTGTCTCATGCAGTTGCAACTGTGCGGCGCGTTTGTGCCACTGGGGGTTGATTGGTTGATCACTCACAATAACCAGATCGCCACCCAAAATAACAGCACTTTGTGTGTTGATAGAGCGATTCATCCGATCAGTAAATAAGCCAATTGAACTGAGGCACATCACTGCGGTAACAACAGCGAACAAAAATACCCGCATCTCACCAGCACGCCAATCACGGCCTAGGAGTCGCCATGCCAACAATAAACTCTTCATTCAAGACGTCCTGCATGCAAATGCACGGTACGTTGACAGCGAATGGCGAGTTTTTCATCATGGGTAACCACCACCAGTGTTGTGCCGTTTTGTTGATTCATCGTGAGTAATAAATTGATGATCTGCTCGCCTGCTGTTGAATCTAAATTGCCTGTAGGTTCGTCGGCAAATAACACTTGTGGCGTTGTTGCAAAGGCACGTGCAATCGCCACGCGTTGTTGTTCTCCACCAGATAATTGTGCAGGAAAATGTTGGACACGCTCCTGCAAACCCACTTTCTCAAGCCAGTCTAAGGCGATATTTTTAGGATTAGATTTCTTGTTCAACTCTAAAGGTAGCATTACATTTTCCAATGCAGTTAAAGTGGGTAATAACTGAAATGTCTGAAACACAATACCTACCGATGCAGCACGAGCACGTGCGCGTCCATCCTCATCCATGGCGCTGATTTTCTGATTAGCAAAGAGTATTTCCCCTGAACTGGGTACATCTAATCCACATAATAAGCTCAGTAAAGTGGTTTTACCCGATCCGGATGGGCCACTGATGGCAACTGACTCACCCTGTTGGATGTTAAGGTTGATGTCTTGTAAAATCACAAGACTGCGCTCAGGTGTTTGTACACGCTTGCACACCATTGTGGCGCTGATTATTTGATCGCTGATCTGCATTGTAAACATCCTGTTCAATAGTCTAGTGGCAGTGTCATGGATTTAACCTCAGAGGTCAAGGATTGGCAGACAGGTGTCAACCCAAAGTAGAAGTCGACCTCCATCGCTACGTTAACTTAATATCTTTCTTATCATCTCACACTCTAGTTACAGCCTATTTTGAAAAAACAAAGAGGGAGGCAAGAGAAGGCCGATAGTGTTATTGAGGAAGTTTTAGTGATGTTGTCGCTTTGGGTTGCATTATCAGTTGCTCGTCGTGACGAATGGCTTGATCAAAAGCGATAAGAACAGTAGCCACTCCTTCTTTCGAGAGGGCGGTGGCTACTTTTCGGCCGTATAATCTGATGTCTTCCGCATGAATATTGATTTTAAAAACATAGGGTGAGTCTTCAACAAGTTCACCTTTAATCGAACGAATGCCGTGCGCATCTCCTTTGCTAACAATTTTTCCACGGGCTAGTTGGATTTCAAATTGTTCGAGCATCTCGTCTGGCAACTCGGGTAATTGCTGACGATCCACATAAGCATAAAAAATGCCTTTTGGCATGGAGCTGTTTTTAACCAATGGGTTTGGAATGGGGTAAACGATCCCCTTAGTGGGGTGATAGAGAGGATAATCATCTCCCCAGCTTAGCGTTGAGATGGTTTTAGCCGTGTTTGTTTTTTGTGGCGGGGGTGATTTTGATTTGGGGTGTTTAGGTGCTTTTCTTGCGATGTGATAAGCTATTTGATAGGTTGAAGAGATTTCGAATGGTGAAATGCTTTCTTCTGTGCTCGACTCTGATTTATCCTTTTCAACAGCTCTTTTTGGTTGAAGTGAAGATAATTGTTGTGGTTTATATTGGCTTTTCTGAAAGCGATGTTTAGCTTGTAAAAAAGTATGCAACAATGATTTAGCTGATAGTTCATCGGGGGTATTAAGTGTAATCATGCAAAGTTCTCGTTGAACTTGATTTTCTGCTCCAAGTTCATTGAGAAATCTTGCGTGACACAACATATAGGCGCGGTCTGTATATTTAATTTGACACCAGTGATGCTTTTCCTCAAAATCGACAGTTAATACGTGGTCTAATGATTCCACAGCCAAATCTTGCCACGCTTGTTTTAGGTGAAGAAAGGCAGTCGTTTTGAGTTTAAAGAGTTGCTTCTCTAGTTGATTTTTCTCTTCTCGATATTCACCAAGCAATAATGCATAGCCGGAGTAAAGTTTTAGTGCAGTTCTATAACATCGCATGGCAGAAGAGAAATTATTAACGGATTCAAAGCGCGAGGCTAGCGTTTTAAGTTCCATAATTAGTCGATCAGGCGGCGTATTATTTCTCATTTGTAGATAATGAGTTGCGCATAGATCAAAATAGTTGCTGGATAAGGTTAGATCCGGAGTAGTATCTTCGAGGGTCAACTTCCCCCAAAGGTAATATCTGGTAGTGGAAAGCGCTTGGGGTTTTAATTTTTCTGTAATAAATCGAATATCTTTAAACGATTTTTTCCAAAGATCACGATTAGATTTGAAAAGTTTCTTTGCTTTCGACTGTTGTTGATTATAAATACAATTGATCTGGACTTGTATGATCGTGTCTTTGGGTTGAATTTTTGCATGCCAACTTTCGCATGATAATAACGCTGTTCTAGCTTTGTCATATTTTTTCTCATCGCATAACATCACCGCATGGTTCAGTAAGGCCATTTCAGTGATTTTTCGAAGATCTAACTGACAGGGATGCAACTCGCTATTACTCTTTCCGCTTTTTTTAGGCAATACAGTGAAGATATTCGACTGATAAAATGGCAAAATGCATACGCAAAGCATTCGTAGTATGAGTTCAGCTGTTTCTGGATCCTTGTTTTGAACGTTTAATTTGACTAAAGCTAGTGAAAAGTGAAGTATTCCAAGTAAAAAAGCTCCGATAGGAGGGAGTACAAAAACCATTGAGCGACAATATTCGAATAGACCCGCCATACGCTCCAATGTTTGTATGGTGACGAAAGTCATGGGTTTGAGGTCAGCTGTAGAATACTGCTTGGAGTCAAACCTTGCCATGACTTTCTCTACAGTGGGTTGCCAAGCTCTGATTTCGGAATCAAATTCAGTTTGATCACAAACCCTCAGCGCTTCTATCAGTGCTGTAAGCTTGGGTTGAGCGTATGCAGGGGATATTTCCTGGGATTCATATTGTCTTAAAAGAGTATCCAGGGTCTCTAGAAGATTGATTTTTTCTTTAGCTGTTTTCATTTTGTACCACCAGTGTTGAATTTGTCAAAATATATCAAATTTGTTTCGTGTTGTCAAGTTAACCGTGCCTTAGCGAATTCGAAAGTTCGTATACACTTATCCTATTAAATTTAAATATAGCGCTGGTGATGACTTAGCTGTGAGTATTTATTATCTAGATAGTAATGTGCTACCTACTGTCTTAGGCAGTTTTGGTCGGCCCCGTCCAACTCAATATACATCGTTAGTAACCGGTAATAGAACAGCTGAAGTAGATATGAGTGCAAACTCAAGCACTGAACCCCGCTTTCGGTACATAGTAAGCGGTTGAAGAGCGTATAAAATATCTATGTAATTATATAGATACCTACTTTGAAAAAGATATTCGAATGCTTGCAACCATAACGGATTTAGACCTTTATCAGCGCCTCATGAAAATCAGTGCTGAGCAAACGGGCACAGTAAGAGATGATCAAAAAATACTTGATGCATTGGGTTGTAGTCGCGACACCCTTAAAAAGTATCGTGGTTATTTATCTGCCACCTTAATGTATCAAGAAGTGTTCTCTTTTATTGGTAATACTATGAAACGTATTGTTAAAACACCCAAAGATTATCTAACGAATAATGGTTTAATCAGTTATTTTAGTGGGATTTATAACATCTCCATTTTAGAGTCTACTGGGCAGGTGGGACACCGCTTTGAAAATCTAGTACTAAAACAATTCCAGACTAGATTGAATCAAGATCCACGGGAAAGTAAAATATACTTTTATCATACTCATGGTGGTTTTGAAGTCGATTTCGTCATTGATAGGGCGCCATATATTTTCGCGGTTGAAGTGACCTATGGTAAAAATCCTGTTCGATAGTCTAGTGGCAGCATAAGAACTGTGCAGTCTCGTTAATAAGTTGTTACAATCAACACCGGTTTTCAATCAGTGAGTAATGATGTTCACAAAATGCCTGGTCACTATAATTCTATTCTTGAGCCCCATCGCGTGTTTCGCTAGCACTATACTGGTTGTTGGCGATAGTATAAGCGCGGGTTATGGTATCGATGTTGATAAAGGTTGGGTCGCCTTATTGCGGCAGCGTGTTAACATCAATAAAGCAAACCCCACCCGTGTAATCAATGCGAGTGTGAGTGGCGATACTACTCAAAACGGTGTTGACAAGCTCCCAGCGCTACTCGCCAAATACCAACCTTCCCTCACGATTATCGAGCTTGGCGGTAATGATGGTTTACGTGGCTTATCCTTGGGTCAAATGAAGAATAATCTTAGTACCATGGTGAAGCTGGCCAAATCACACCATAGCAAAGTGTTGCTCATCGGTGTTCCAATGTTCCCAAACTACGGAGCAGCCTTCGTCAAACGCTTTGAGCAAGTTTTTGTGGAGGTCGCTACAGGGGAAGGCGTGCCGTTGGTTAGTAATCTGCTTAACAATATTGCCAATCACCCCGACTTAATGCAATCTGATCACATTCACCCCAAAGCTGAAGCCCAAAAGCAGCTTCTGGATAATATCTGGCCTTCCTTGGCTCCAAAGGGGCAGTTTTAATCGAACCATTCTAAGCTGAGCTGTTGTTGATATCTCTGCTAATGATAGAAACACACTCTCTCTTTGTGTATGATAGGGTCCTTTGTGGCTTGAACATAACGATAGTAGACTATGAAACCGATTAGAAATTTCTCGATTATTGCCCATATTGATCATGGTAAGTCCACGCTAGCGGATCGCTTTATCCAGCTGTGTGGTGGCCTGTCTGCGCGCGAAATGAGTGAGCAGGTGCTGGACTCCATGGATTTAGAACGCGAACGTGGGATTACCATTAAAGCGCACAGCGTCACTTTGCATTACAAAGCTAAAGATGGTCAGGTTTACCAGCTGAATTTCATTGATACACCAGGGCACGTCGATTTCTCCTATGAGGTGTCACGATCGTTGGCCGCTTGTGAAGGTGCTCTGCTGGTTGTGGATGCTGCCCAAGGGGTAGAGGCACAAACTTTAGCCGTCTGCTATACCGCAATGGAGCAGGGCCTGGATGTGGTTCCTGTGCTCAATAAAGTCGATTTGCCTTCGGCCGAGCCGGAACGTGTCAAGCACGAAATTGAAGAAATTATTGGTATTGAAGCCCAGGATGCCTTGATGGTGAGTGCCAAAACCGGCCTTGGCATTGAAGAACTACTAGAAGCCCTTGTTGAACGAATTCCTCCACCTAAAGGGCTTGATAGTAATCCTTTACAAGCCTTGATCATTGACTCATGGTTTGATGCCTATCTGGGAGTGGTGTCGTTGGTGAGGGTCATGGAAGGTCGCTTGCAAAAGGGTGACAAAATGCAGGTAATGTCCACGGGTAAAACCCATATTGTGGATGATGTGGGCATTTTTAATCCTAAAAGGCTACCTACCGGCGCTTTGGCGGCGGGTGAGGTTGGTTACATTATTGCGGGGATCAAGGATATATACGGCGCACCTGTAGGTGACACCATTACGCATTCACACAATCCTGCTAAAGATGTTTTGCCGGGCTTCCAGCAAATGAAACCTCAAGTTTTTGCCGGTCTATTTCCTATCAATGCGGATGATTATGAAGCCTTTCGTGATGCGCTGGGTAAATTACGTCTCAACGATGCCGCTTTGTTTTATGAGCCAGAAAATTCAGATGCACTTGGTTTTGGCTTTAGGTGTGGATTTTTAGGCATGCTGCATATGGAGATTGTGCAAGAGCGTTTAGAGCGTGAATACAATCTTGATTTGATCACCAGTGCACCTACCGTGGTTTACGAAATTGTCAGTACCAGTGGGGAAGTGCTGAAAATAGACAATCCTTCGAGGTTGCCTGAGCCTAACTATATTGCCGAAATGCGTGAACCCATTGCCTTGGCGACAATTTTAGTACCACAGCAATATGTTGGCAGTGTGATTACCTTATGTATAGAACGTCGTGGTGTGCAGAAAAAATTACATTATCTTGGCAGCCAAGTACAATTAGTCTATGAATTACCATTGAATGAAATAGTACTGGATTTTTTTGATCGACTAAAATCAGTGAGCCGTGGTTATGCATCCTTAGATTACAGCTTCCAACATTTTCAACAAGCTGATTTATCCAAGCTAGATATTTTAATCAATGGTGAGCGTGTTGATGCTTTAGCCTCCATTGTTCACAAAGATAAAACCTTTTCTCGTGGTCGTGAGTTAACGGATCGCTTACGTGAGATTATTCCAAGACAGATGTTTGATGTCGCACTGCAAGCTGCCATAGGCAACCATGTCATTGCTCGTCAAACTGTTAAGGCATTAAGAAAAAATGTGACAGCAAAGTGTTATGGCGGTGACGTTTCGCGTAAAAGAAAGCTCTTAGAAAAGCAAAAAGCCGGTAAAAAGAGGATGAAGCAAATTGGCCGCGTAGAGATACCGCAGGAAGCTTTTTTAGCTATTTTAAGAGTGGATAAATAACACAAGGAGAGTCGATGTGAATGTCCCAATGAATTATGATTTCCCGTTTTACTTAACGCTATTAGTGATTATTACTGGTGTTTTAACTCTTATAGACAAACTGTTTTTTGAGAAAAAACGAATGTTGACAAGGAAAAAAATGCCTTGGTATTTTGATTATGCGCGCTCCTTTTTTCCCGCGTTATTGCTAGTTTGGATTATTCGCTCTTTTATTGTACAACCTTACCGAGTGCCTACAGGTTCACTGGAACCAACAGTAATGCCGGGTGATTTTATTTTGGTCAAACAATATTCTTATGGTGTTCGTTTGCCGGTTAGCCAAACTAAATTATTTGGTAAGGGTGAGCCCAAGCGTGGTGATATTGCACTCTTTTACTACCCAGAAGATACCTCAACTCGCTTTGTTAAGCGTGTAATTGGTTTACCCGGTGATCATGTGGTTTACAAAAATAAGATTTTAACCCTCAATGGTAAAGAGATGTCACAAACTGAGATTGGGCCAGATCTTAATGAAGACCCAGGAATGTTGCCACAACCAGTGATGAAAATGCGAGAAGACCTAGATGGCGTTTCACACTATATCTTCATCGATAAAGAAAAAACCAATGGACCTGAAGTCGATGTGACGGTTCCAGCAAACCACTACTTTATGATGGGTGATAATCGCGACAATAGTGCTGATAGTCGATACTGGGGATTTGTTCCTGAAGAATATTTAATTGGTCAAGCCTTTGCGGTGTGGATGAGCTGGGATAGCAACAATACCAGGGTGCGATGGAATCGACTCTTCATAGGAATTCATTGATGGAAAACCCTGAAGATTACCTTTATCGGCGTTTAGGATATCAATTTAAGAATAAAGAATTGTTACAGTTGGCTTTAACACACCGTAGTGTTTCTGGTAAAAATAATGAGCGATTAGAATTCCTTGGTGATTCATTGTTGAATTTCATTATTGCTGAAGAGCTATGCAATGTATACCCCACTTTAAAAGAAGGTGAGCTATCGCGCTTGCGTGCCAATTTAGTTAATGGCGTAACATTAGCCAAACTAGCACGTGAATTTAACTTAGGCGAATGCTTAATTCTGGGGGTTGGCGAATTAAGAAGTGGTGGCTTCCAGCGAGAATCAATTTTAGCTGATACCTTAGAAGCCATTATTGCTGCAATTTATCTTGATAGCGGAATGGAAAATTGTCGTCAACATTTGCTCAGGTGGTTTGACACCCGATTGAAAGATCCTAGTGCACTTGAGCGACTCAAGGATCCTAAAACATTGTTGCAGGAGTATCTGCAATCACACCAGATGCCCCTGCCTGTCTATACAATATTATCAGTACAGGGAGAAGCACATGCCCAAACATTTCACGTTCAATGCCAGGTTGATGGTATTGAGCTAGTCACTAAGAGTGCGGCAAGCACTCGACGTAAAGCCGAGCAAAAAGCGGCTGAAGAGTATCTAGTATTAATGAATAAGAGCACCCAAAATGAGCGATGAAAAACTATCTCGATGCGGTTTTGTAGCGATTGTAGGCAGACCGAATGTGGGGAAATCTACACTGTTAAACAGGCTAGTTGGACAAAAAGTGTCCATTACCTCACGTAAACCGCAAACCACCCGTCACAGTCTGTTAGGTATTCATACCGAGGGGCTGGTGCAAACGGTATATGTTGATACACCAGGCTTGCATGTGAAAGCTAATCGTGAACTCAATCGGCAGCTCAATAAATCAGCTAGCAGTGCGCTACAGGATGTGGATGTCATCATTTTTGTGGTTGATAGTTTAAAATGGACAGAGGATGATGAGCTTGTTTTGGAAAAATTGCGTCATGTGACTTGCCCAGTTATTTTGGTCCTGAATAAAATAGATACCGTTGTAGATAAAGAACGTTTATTGCCCAAACTTACTGAGATGTATGAACGTTTCCCTTTCGCAACAAGCATCCCTATATCTGCCAAGAAAAATAGTGGAATCGATATGCTGCAAAAAGAGGTGACACGTCGATTACCAGAAGGACCACATTTTTTTGCTGAAGATCAAGTGACGGATAGCACCCAGCAATTTCTTGCGTCAGAAATTATTCGTGAAAAATTATTCCGTATCCTTGGTCAAGAAATCCCCTACGCAATTGCCGTACAAATAGAGAGTTTTGCTTTAGAAGATAATATCACCCATATTCATGCCATAATCTGGGTTGAAAAAGAGAGCCAAAAGGCAATCGTCATTGGCAAAGGTGGTTTGAATCTCAAAAACGTGGGCCAACAAGCACGTTATGATATTGAAAAAAATGTTGAGGGCAAGGTAAACCTTAAGCTTTGGGTCAAGGTTCGTGAGCACTGGGCGGATGACCAGCTCGCATTGCGAGACCTAGGCTACTGATCACATTAAGGTGGGAATTATGAGCGCTTCTGCCACACTAACTGGACATCACTGATATAACGTTCTTCGAATCCAGCTTCGCAGTAGCAAAAGTAGTATTCCCATCGGCGAATGAATTCATCGTCGAATCCTAGTTCACGAATTTTTTCGCTATTGTGCATGAACCTCGTATACCAGTGTTTGAGAGTAGGGCCATAGTGCTGACCAATATCATTTAGGCTGAGCCACTGCAATTGCGTATGAGTAGCGATGCTTTTTCCGATCCGAGCGATAGAGGGAAGGCAGCTGCCCGGGAAAATATATTTTTTGATAAAGTCTATTTGTCCTTTGGCACTTTCATAGTTTTGTTCATTCATAGTAATGGCTTGTATAACCAATAAACCTTTGGATTTGAGTAATTGATTGCATCGAGAAAAGAAAGTATCAAAATATTGCTCTCCCACGGCCTCAATCATTTCAATGGAAACAATTTTATCATACTGACCTTGAAGATCGCGGTAGTCTTGTTTGAGTATTGTGATTTTGTCTTCAAGATTGAGTTCTCTAATTCGTTGTTGAACATATTGGAATTGTTCGTCGGAAATTGTTATGGTCGTTATGTGACAGTTATAGTGTTGGGCAAGATGTATTGCCATAGTGCCCCAACCTGAGCCTATTTCTAGAATGTGATCAGTAGACTGTGGTGATAGTAATTCGGCTATTTTTCGAATTTTGCCTAGCTGTGCGCTGTGTAGGGATTCTTCAGGTGAGGTGAACAGTGCGCAGGAGTAGAGGAGTGTCTCATCTAAAAAAGTTTGGAAAAAAGCGTTGCCCAAATCATAGTGTGCATGAATATGTGTCTTTGAGCGTGCAATGGTGTTTCTGTTGATTTTAGCCTGAAGACTTGAGACTAAGTTTGGGATTTTTCTGTAGACATGATCGAGAGTGCCCATGGCCTCTTCATTTTGGAGCATGATACGTATTAGAGTGGTAAGGCTATCAGTTTGCCAGTCGCCATTGATATAAGACTGTGGTGGGCCCAGAGATCCCTGGCGCATAATTTTTGAGTAGAATGCCGGGTTATTAACCGAGACAGTAGCAGTAAGACCTCCGCTTTTTCCAAAGGTTAGTTGTCCCTCTTGATCTTTTAAAATAATTTGACCCGTTTTTAGCCGCGACAAATTTCTTGAGATCCACTTTTTAGCGTGTGTGCTCATTCACGGCTCCTCCTTGTTGTTCAGAATAATCTATAGGCCTCCAGCCTCAGGAGCTCCCACTTGAGCGGGAATTGCTGATCTAGTTTAATCCTCCCACAAAGGCGTGTGGCCTGCAATATTGAGAGGATACATACTTATGATCATAATTAAGCCGGTAGTGAAAATCAAGGATGGCAACGCCTTCAACATTCTGCTCCCCACCGTCATTGCTGTAAAGGTTACGTATTTCGTTGATTTTCATTGGCCTGTACGGGCGTCAATCCATTTAAGCCTGATGAGTCCTTTTGCTCGGCGCATCGGGTGTTAAGCATATTAAGAAAGACATCGATCGCTTTTTACTGTGGTGGGCAGATACATCAGGCAATTGGCAATATCATGAACTGATCAACGGGTATGTTAGATCGTGCTGGGATATCAACACCGCCGCTTATGCGGCGGGTTTGTTGCAAGAGCACTTTAACGAATTAGAGAAGATCCAGCGTCATGGTGCTGGACGGGGCCGGTAAAGCTCCGAATGATCTGATGTTTTTGCTCTGTAAAATTTCTGAATAGGGGGGGGCGGCGAGCCCCAGACCCCTCCCGGCTGCCAGGCCGGCTGATCGAGCCTACCACCGACAAAAGTGCACGCGGGGGCGCAGGCATAATCGAACCCTAAACCAGAAAGAGTAGGAAGCAATGGAAAAATGAAAGAACCCTTATCGTTTCTGAACTCCAATGATCGGCGGTTTTTCTCCCCATTTTTGACGATATAATAAAGCCCCTGAGCAAAAGCCTGAGCATCACACGCGGGTAATAATCGCTGAATAAAACCAATGACTTGGCGCCAAAATAAGTCCCGTTGAGCCTGATTGCATGCATCCCATTGACTTTCATACACCGACAAGGCCTTGATCAGGTTTTGAGCGTTGAAATGAGGGCCGACGCTGACAACGCCTGGCGAAAATCTTTTTCTAAATCCCCCTGGGCCCGCCATTGCAAGACAGAGAGCGCTATCACGGTTCTCGTGATTGAGTTGAGCCTTAACTTCTTCTGCGGTGCTGTTACTAATCACCTCAACCAGTGGACCAAAGTCATAGTCGGCTTCTAGCGCCAAGTCTTCTGGAAATTGCGCGGCATATTGATCTGCCTGAATCTGCTCGCCATTCTCGAGTTTTTTAAAATACGGGACCATCATCTGCGCCATATCTGCATCAC
Organism: Gammaproteobacteria bacterium; assembly: GCA_041736975.1. Lineage (GTDB taxonomy): Bacteria > Pseudomonadota > Gammaproteobacteria > JAIEPX01 > JAIEPX01 > JAIEPX01. Next base: position 42 of record JBGSSQ010000245.1, on the reverse strand, counting down.
CTGCACCCAGAGCCGCTCTAAAAGCGGTGGCATTTTGAATCG
>JBGSSQ010000226.1:0-2326 GCA_041736975.1 Gammaproteobacteria bacterium | reverse complement strand
ATCACCCATTTTAATGACAAATTGATTGAATTCTACAGTACCAGCTGTGAAAAACTTGCTGTTCTTCCAGAAAAAACACCCCATAGCCTCACGATCTTTGAATGCGGAGAATGCCCCTCATTAGAGCGTTATCCTATTCTGAACGAGGGCTTACAACACCTCGATATCAGTGGAAACACCATCCCTAAGCTGCCTACCCTTCCTTCGACTTTAGAATCTCTTATTATGCACGATTGCCCCATCAGGCAGCTTCCCAATCAACTCCCCAAGAACCTCGTTCGACTCGATATCAAGCGATCAGAAGTGGAAAGGTTACCGGTCTCTTTACCTCCCAATTTGCAGATTGAGGCCAGCTGGTGCGTTAACTTAGAAGTGCCGGAAAGTCTCTCTCGTCAGCTTGCACAAGAAGATGTTGAGTTAGTCTTATAAGATAAGCCAACACGTGTAAATTCTCCTTATTTCCTCTCCTCATGCAGGCAAATGGCCTGCTTTTTTTATCCCTCTCTCGAAAAATAACTTCAATAAAAAAACATGTACAAATTTGTTTATTATTTATCTACATCATTTACTATCTTATTACTAGTTTAATTAATATGTTTGTTATTAAATTAGTAATAAACTTATAATAATAATATAGGAAATACGCATTTGTTTAACAATTTATTGAATTAATAATTATTTAATTAAGGATAATTATTATGCCAGGAATTCAAAAGGTAGGCGTACCTCAAACGCCATGGGAACCTCAAGGTCCAAAGAAAAAGCCTGCGTCCTCTCTTTATAGTAAACTTGTCAGTGCGATTAGCAGTCTATTTTTTAGTAAAAAAAGCATTGACGAACCACCAGACACCGAACTTCAAGATTTTGCATCATTAGAAGAGAGAGAAGAGGAAAGGGTCATTATTCCTAAGAAAGAGGTAAGCCCTCCGCAGGAAGAGGCTAAAAAAATCGAAAGGGGGATAGAAGAAATCGTAGCTCAAGCAAAAACACATCCCCCTGGCAAAGCGATCAAAATTCCTAAAATACAAGTCAGTCCTCCTCTAGAAGAGGTTCAACAACCCGAAGGGAAGGTAGAACAAGTCGCGGCTCCAGCAAAAACAATTTCTTCTAGCAAAGTGACGGAATTAAAATCTGAACTTCTTTTTGGAGGAAAAAAGTTGGAGGCAAAAAAAACCTACGACGCTACCTCTCAATACCAATCTGCACCGAGAACCCCTAATGTTCAATTTAGCCGAACAAAGCTTGTAGAAACAGATCCCAGATCGCATGAAGCTCCTCCAATTTTCAGAACTGAAACAGATCCGATTTTCACAACTTTCACAACTGAGACAGAAACGAAACAGCTAGCCCTCTTGGCTAATGGGGCCGATCTCAAAACTAAGCATGGTCGTGAAGCAGACCTTCAAGCCTTCCGGGCACATGCGTGCTTGACAACAGCTATTGCTCATCAGGTTGATCCTGCTCTTAATACAAATGGAAAGGCCGAGTTGCTGGGATGTGTGAACGCCATCGAGGAAGTGATAGAGGAAGCAAACTTCAGCCATCCAAAGGACTGCGAGTTTGTTAATGAACTTGCAAAACTGATGCATAAAGGCTTCAACGCCGATGTGGGCGGGGTAGGAAGTATGCACAATCAAAAAGACTGGAAACGTTCTTGGAATGATAGTGGAGTCAAAGAAGGGTTATCGTTTCGTGTAGGAGCAAACAACGAAGAAGCTAAAGCAGCATTTAAAGAGATGTTGGCATTTTTCAGAAACAATGCGGATGCTCATTTTAGTGAAACACGTCATATAGGATCGCGTGAGCTTGCGGCCGGACAAGTCGCCGCAACGATTGGACAGCTCATCAACGATTTCACCCATGATTATGAAAGATATGGAAAACACACCCCAATAGGCAGGGTCTTATTTGCTAAGATGCAAGCACAGCGTCTGATTGACCCTGCGGTGAGCTTCGAAGACTTAGAGCAAATGAAAAACAAAATGCGTGAAAACCCCTTGCTGGCAGAAATCAAAAACTCGGTTCTTCAAAATGAAATTAAAAGCGCGTTATCAACTGATAAAAATAAAGAAGAGATGATTGCTCTTATTGAAAATGAACTCGTTAAGGTGAACAATCAAGACCAAATGAAACCCGAAGAGCTTCAGGCTCTTGCCAATAAAATTTATACGAGATTTATTCACAAGATCAAGAAAATGTCGATCCTAGCGGATAAGACGGGATCAAGAGGACGCATTCCTTATCTCAATCCTCCCACCTGGCAAAAAAGCCTCGGAATTCTTCTGGCAGGAAAAGAGGGCAATCCCAAATCAATCGCAATTGCTCC
>JBGSSQ010000195.1:0-16666 GCA_041736975.1 Gammaproteobacteria bacterium | reverse complement strand
TCTTCTAAATAGCCAATGTCGGTGGCAATTCTTTTGGCGCAATCACGATACTCGTTCAGGACTGCTTCGTTACGAAATAAGAGTTCTTTAGCTAAGTAAGTTTCAACACCTTCAATACCAATGGTTTTTATATTTCCGTAGAGGCCCCTAACGGGGGTTAAATTTTCTAATAATGTGCGAGCTATCGTGCTCCGTGCTAAGTTCGGTAATAACTGTTCTGTATAATCGGTATTGTTTCCTTTGGTCACTTTAATGGTTAGTCCGGGCAGGGTGATGGTTTTTGGGTATGAGCTGGTAAGAAAAATGACCGCTTTCCCTTTAAAGTGAATTGGCTTTAGCTCAATAGCTGTGCGAAAAGATAAGATCCCCTTTGAGACAATGTGAGGTACGATGTCCATCCAGTGACGTAGGACAAGATCATCAATTGAATCTTTTAGATTATCTGTATAGATACCTTTATAGATTCTTCGTACTTTCTTTTGTCCATAGAGTTTAGACAGCTGTTTTGCCTGGTTTGTGTCTGTAGCGAGTAATAATCCGCTCATCTTTGCGAACTCCAGAAACATTCAAAGGGCAATTATAGCCGAACTCGGGAATATTATCAAGCTCAAACACGAACTCCAGAATAATAAATCGCCCAATAGCGAACTTAAGAATGCTAAATATCAGAAAATCCGAACTAAAGCTCGCCGATGGCCAGCTTCTCCTCTCTCTCCGCCATAAAGGCGGTGTATGCGGCAATGCTAAGTTCAATGCAGCTTGATACTGCGGCAGTGTGCAATTATCAAATCATCACCTTGCACCCAATCGCAGATCTACTCAACACATCTGTGTGTGCAAAGCTTGGAATGACGAAAGCATTTGGGAAGCGAATTGCAGAGCTTGTAGATGGGAGGGGCAAGGCAGTTCAAGAGAGGGATTCCTGGTAAGCAAAAAAAGGTTATTTCTGTTCGGGAAGGATGATCCCCAAGCGCTAACCGCCACTCGCTCCAATGCTGAACTCAACAACATTGATACATCGTAACTTCAAGCTTTCTTACCCGATGAGCTTCAGCCTACTCAAGCTGGATCACCTTCGACACACTCCAAATCAGTGGCGAGCGGGCCTGCATCTCTGGCAAAATTTGATGCACTAACTAGAGTAAAGTCTATAACTTTCAGTTTAATGAGTCTCATGTTTATGTTCACTCTTTGCCTTAGGATTCAGCCCTGTTTTAGTAGAGGAGCTACTGCTTAAGTTAAAACTGCTAACTTTGGTATCACACGAAATTAACCTGTATTTGACACACCCCGGCATAAAGCCCCACCACAGTCCTGAATCGATTTGAACAACTCTCCATAGGAGAAGTTGGTATGTCGACCATAACTTATGGTGAACTTATTTATGGTGCTCAAAAAAGTCAGCATCCCAAAAAAACACTGCATATTCTTGAAGAATTAGCTAGCTTAATACCCCCGCTTCCTATTCCAACGGATACAGGAAAATTCTATGGCAAAATTCGCGAGACACTAGAAAGAAAAGGAAAGATAATTGGCAACAATGATCTCTGGATTGCCGCTCATAGTTTATCACTGAATATTACATTAGTCACAAATAACATTAAAGAATTCTCAAGAGCACCACATCTTAAATTGGAGAACTGGGTCAAGAATTAGACCAGTGTAGTAACGACATTACCAATTGCAAAAAGCACCTTGATTTACAAAAAAAGGGAGAATCACACATAGAATACAGTAAATATCTCTGTACACTAAAACAGGGTTTCGTGTATTATGATCGCATGAAAAAACATCGAATCATTATGCTCATTGCTGTCGCAGCAGCACAATTTCTTCTCGTGACCTCACTGTGTCAGGCCCAAGAGCAGAAGCTGTCATTGTTTCCAATCGAAAAATACGATCAAGACATCTCACACTGGATAAAACTGAACGAAGTCCCGCTGATGAGCAAGGAAATCCAAGCACAGCGTTTTTCCGAATGGAAGCAACATTATATAGGGCAGTTTTCACCGTGGGATATTCGCTATATTCACCAAAGCGTCACTAAACCTCACGTCCTACAAAACGACATAGATTTTGTTTATGTGGCAACACCCGCATTTCGTGCTTGGGTAAAAAGCACTGATATTGCTATGGTTGACCAGGCCTTTATCAAGGAATGGCAAGCTGCAGCAACTGAGCTGGTTGCCATTATGGATACGCAAATTTCTCTGATTGACGAAGAAAATGCGCTATTTCGCAATTCGGGATATATAGGGATGGTTTTTCCTGGCAAGAAAAGCGCCTCTTCTTGGCGTATTTTGATACCTATACGCGATAAACGAGGACGTGCACGTATTCACCATGCGCGTCTGCCACTCAATCAAGCTAACACCATGCCATTACCCACAACTTCAGGTGAAATTGTTTCGGTAATTAAAAAACTCATTCATCGCCCTTACGGTTGGGGTGGTCAGTACTTTTATAATGATTGCGCCACTGAGCTAAAAAATCTTTTCACCCCGTTTGGAATTTGGTTGCCAATATCATCTTCTGAGCAAGTTGATCCACAACAATATTCTATAAAAGCAGTGGATTTATCAAAGCGGGACCAAGAAACGCGCCTAGCATTTTTGCAAAGTAAAGGTCACCCATTCATGACCATCATCAACGATGGCGGACACGTATTATTGTATCTGGGCACATACCCCAATCCAGATGACCCCAAGCACCATCCCGTTGCACTAAGCTACCAAAATGTATGGGGCTTAAGCCCAAGAAATCCATCGCCAGATCAGGATCGCCGCTCAGTCATAGGTGGGGCGGTATTGCTACCTATCTTGCCATATTACCCGGAAGATCGCGGTGTCGCTTCTGATGCTAATTACGACGTTTTTATCGCCGCATTTCTTGACTAGACTAAATAAATGGATAACGATTCTCGAGAATACCCACGCTTATTTTTCTTAATATTTCATTAATATACAGCCAATACACCCTTAAGATTAAGCTGTTATCATTCTCTCACTGATTAACAATATATGAGGCTGCACATGAGAAATGATAGGTTAAATAACAAAACTGAAGTTACCTCTGATCACGCGTGGCGCTCTTATGTCAGTGACTACTATTACCAAGATGAAAGACTAAGTAAACATCTACTACGCTTACGTTTGGCGACCTGGAACATGGCAGATCGCTGTAAAAATCTAACTATAACCGATCATACAACGGGAATTTCTAAAACGACTTTCAACAATCCTTGGGATATACAAGAAGATGCTTAAGACTATCTACAAAGAAAGAGAAAGCAGTTGGCAATAATAACCAATACCATAATGGAAAATGCCGATGTTATTACTTTACAAGAGGCTGATATTATTAGCTGCCTCTTTGGTGAAACGCCGCACGCTGATTTTTCTAACACAGATAAACAGCAAGTTAAAGCATTAATCGAAGAATACCGTGACATTTGGAAACAACGAGGTTATGAAATACTCGAAATTAAAAGAAAAGTACCCGTTAGCAAAATAATCAATGCTGAAGCTAATGAGGCCGACGGATGGTTACAACATACTCACATCATTTATAATACTAAGACCATGCTACCAAATAAATTAGACAATAACCAAGCCAAGGAAATAGAGCCCTTGTTTGCAAAGCGTTGCGTGAATAAAAACAAGCAACCCTATAGTAATTACCGTGGTGTTGGCCAGGAATTCAGGATTATGATTGATGGCAAGTATAGCTCTGAATCCAAGCGATTTTTTGTATTTTCAATGCATCTCGATTACAACACAGATAATCGCAATGCATTAGCGTCACTACTACAGTAAAAGCAAAACCAAGGATTATATGTTCTTGGCGCTGGAGATACCAACACCGTACCAGGTCACAATGAAGAACTGAAACTAGTCCAAGGACTCTATGCCTCTGACCTAGAGCGCGAAGACAACCAATTCACTACCACTGATTCTCGCTCAAGGCGTCCTCGCACACTTGATGGGCCGGTAGCAATGCCTACTGACCACTCGTTTGTGATTGTGGAAGAAACAGGTGGAGAAGCATTTCTGGTAGACCATAATAAAAATTCTTTTTCTCTAGTGAGATTGGATTCTATTAGTTCATATAAACCAGCTCGCTTTATGTCTTCTACAGGTAAAGCATGCTTGCAGCAATCCTGCCATCAAGAGCTACCAACTACACACCTACCTGTCCCTCCAAAAGATTTACCGTCATGTTCGTATTTAACTAAGTATGCTCAACAGAGCACTCTCTCTGAAAATAGCAGTTCCAGTTCTAATTCCAACTCTAGCGCACCTCAATTGTTTATGGGATTCTTCAATGGCACACAATCCTCTAAAAGTGACCAACCTAGGTTGATCCCAGCTAAAAGCCATGCTGATCTCCGAGCAGAATACCTGATCACCGCAGTAAAAGTAGAGAAACAGCTATGTTCATATATTAAAGGAAATGATAGATCTGATGACGACTGGGAATCTTTATGTAAGGGCTTAGCGTCACTACATCAATATGGTCAAAAACATACAATTGACCTCGCTGCTCTTGCTGAGGAAAATTATTTGATGAACATCTATGCATTCGCATTGACGATTAATCCAAACCAAATGGTCAACAGCGAGGCAGAGGCTTTTATGGCTAAGATTGATAAACGAATTAGCATAAACCACAACGCACAGAAAAACCAATCGCTAAATTGATTGGACAATGGGCAATCAAACTGTCGCTAAGATTGCCCATAATGAATAAATCACCATAGTTTGACCCTGTCTTTTATTGCAACATATTCTTTGCTATCAGGCTTTACGTCAAACGCTGTGTACCACTCATCAATGTTGCGCACAATGCCATTGACACGAAAACGCGCAGGACTATGAGGGTCTGATAAAATTCTTTTACGAATTTCGCTTTCGCGATATAGACTCTGCCATACCTGCCCCCAAGAAAGAAAAAATCGTTGATCGCCACTAAATCCATTGAGTTTTATTTCTTGCTTGCCCTGGTGCGACAAGTGATAGGCTTTTAAGGCAATGGCAACACCAGAAAGATCACCTATATTTTCACCCAATGTGAGCTGACCATTGACACTCATACCTGGGAGAGCTTCGTAGCTATTATACTGAGTGACTAAGGCATTAGTACGCTGCTCAAAAGCTTTTCGATCTTTATCGGTCCACCAGCTTTTCAACAGGCCAGCGCCATCGTATTTTGAACCTTGGTCATCAAAACCGTGACTAATTTCATGACCAATAACCGCACCGATGCCACCGTAATTCACGGCGTCATACGCATTGGGATCAAAAAATGGCGCTTGTAAGATGGCCGCAGGAAAGAAAATAGCGTTAAAACTCTGAGTATAGTAGGCATTAACAGTAGAGGGTGTCATCATCCATTCATTGCGATCCGTGGGCTGATCAATGCGATTGAGCTGATATTGCCACTCAAAAATATCACTACGATGTACATTACCCACCAGATCATCTTTCACGATCTTGAGCCCTGAATAATCACGCCATCGATCGGGATAACCAATATGCGGTGTAAAGGCATGGAGTTTATCCAATGCTTTTTTTCGTGTTTCTTCTGTCATCCAAGGTATCTGTTGAATATCAGTATCATATGCCTTGAGCAAATTTGCAATGATGGCCTCTGCCTTAGACTTTGAGGCGGGCGGAAAATAACGTGCTACATAGAGTTTTGCAAACGGATGGCCAAGACGTCTATTCAACTGATAGACACCCCGTGTAGTACGGTCTAGTTGTTGCTCTTGTCCACCAAGTACTTTGCCATAAAAATCGAAAGTAGCGTCATCATATCGCTTTGGTAAATATGAACTCATGCTTTCTAGATAATGTACAATCAACCAGTCTCGCCACACTGAAGGCGATGTATCTTTAAATATTTTTGCCAGCGCGGGGAATGCCGATTTTTCATTCACAATGACTAAACGATCACCCTTTTTTGCTTGGGCTTTAAGTCCCTGAGCCTCAAAAAAAGTAGCCCATGGAAAGCCAGGCGCATATTTTTCCAATTGTACAAAATTCATGGGGTTATAGGTTTTATCTGCCTCACGACGCTCAGCTGCAGGCCAAGAGACTTTAGCAATCTGTGTTTCTAAATCGAAAATAGCCTTGGCGCGCACCGCCGCATTTTTCTCACCTACAAGCTCCAGCATGGCATTAAGGTGTTTTTGGTAAGATTTTCGAACAGCCGCTAAATTTTTATCATCACGTAAATAATAATCTCTATCGGGCATGCCCAAACCATTTTGAGACACATTCATCACATAGGCATTGGAATTTTTTGCATCAGCATCAATATAGGTAGAAAACAAACTGTCTGTGCTACGACCCGGAGTGCCCATTGCTGTAGCAATATCGCTATGTGTTTTCAACGATAAAAGCCAGTGTAAATCTTTCTCAACCGGTTTTAAGCCTTTGTTGTCTATTGCAGCTAGATCAACAAAATCATCAAAAAAGTGCTGTAATTTTTTTTCTTCAACTGATAGTTTAGTATAAGGCTTTTTTTGCAGTGCTTTAACCAAGGTTATCATCCGCTTCTCGCTCAGAATTTGTAGATCCTGGAACGCGCCGGTGCTTGTTCTATCGGCAGGAATTTTAGCTTGAGCTAACCAATGACCATTCACATAGGAATAAAAATCATCTCCTGGCTTTACCGAGGTATCCATGCTCGATAAATTGACACCCCACTCACCTAGAGCTGGTTTTTGAACGGTAGACTTCTCCGCCATGATGCTAGTACTCCCTAATAAAACTAGCGCACAAAGTGCGTGAAAAAAATGTCTCATGTATCAACCCTTATGTCCATATAGATAGCTACGCTGTCATCATTCAATAATGACCATATCAGCCGTTTTCAAATCATGACTGGCGTCTTCAATCAAGCGTTGCAATGCATCCAAACCACGCACCACTTCTGCAAGTGGCGGACCATAGCTGATGCGAACATACTGACTCAGTCGCGAAGGTAAGTGTCGACGACGCTTCCCTGGATCCACATCGAAAAATTCTCCTGGAACACAAATAACCTTATACTCTAGAGCTTTTTCAAAAAAATCACGCCCATCTCTCAGCGCTTCTGGCATATTTTCTAGTGATACAAAGGCATAAAACGCACCCTGGGGATTATTATGCAGAACTAACCCCATGTCCTTGAGACGTTTCAAAACAATTTTGCGTTTATTGTTGAAATGCTGTTGAATCGCCGCAGCCTCTTGGTTAGCAATAGCTGGATTTAACATTGGAATTATAGCTTGCTGCACCGGATGATTAGGACCGCCATCTAAAAAAGAAGCCGCTGAGGAAATAGCCTCAATAACATCCTTAGGCGCAATTGTCCATGACACTCTTAAACCTGGGTACCGCCAATTTTTGGAAAGCCCGTCAATAATAATAACCTGATCGCTATTCACATCTTCAACAAATGCAGCCGATGAATTGGGCTGATTATGCGGAGCATCAAAATGATAATGCGAATAAAATTCATCAATAATTAAACAACTATGCAGCTGACGAACAACCTCTACACACTGCGCAAGATTTTCACCACATACCACTTGTCCAGTAGGATTGCTGGGATTAGAAAACAGTACAGCCCCCAAACCCAAGCTAGTAATGCGGTCACGCAATAAATCAGCAGTTGCCATGAACCCATCAGTAGGATTGAGCACCAGCGGTATTGGATTGATATTGCGAAATAACCCTAACAACTCCTCATACGCCGTGTAATCAGGAATAAAGTGCCCTAAATTAACATGACCCAAAGCAGCTACAATTCGCGTTAACCCCGCGCGCCCTCCTGAAGAAATAGCCACATTCTCGTAGGTATATTGACTGGCCATACCTTGTCTATAGCGATGATTATAAAGATCAGCAACAGCTTGACGAAGCGCCTTGATACCAATCACATCACTATATTCGTACATTTGCGTACTTTGAGGCACAGCATCTAGCCGCTCCGCGCCCCCAAGAAGCTCGCCGGTTTCAGCCGCTCCCTGCCCCAAATTTGACCATTCTTCATTGCCTGAGCTGTAGCCACGTTCTTGTGCTTTATCCATAACATAGATTACCCCTGTCTTTGGGACAGGGCGAAAAGCTGAAAAAATACAATCATTCACAACCATTATAACTTGCTCCACATCAATTTTTTATATCCAAGGCCCAGATAATACAGGATTTTTGACTATTTTACAGCACAAGCTCCTGGATTTGTGCGTTTTTCCAGATTCTTTGCTGCCTAAGCGCCTGCTCATGGAATAGCTCCTTACCATATACAATCGATGAGCCCACTCTTTTTGCAGCCTTAATAAACAGGGTTTCCTGTGGGTTGTAGGTGCAATCCATTGCAAAGGTCTTATCATTTAAACAATGCGATGTAATATCATTAATAAAGTCTTGGGATTCAAGTATGTTGGGGACAGTATTAATGACCACCTCAAATTGGTGTCGCTGTTTCCTTAATGTTTCCAGCATTAAATAGTTAGAGTGTGTGTTTTGTGCAATCACTAAAGATTTTTTTTCTGTCCTGTTTATCACCGTAACATGCGCACCAGCTTGAGAAAATACATAGATGATAGCCTTTGCGGTACTGCCAGCGCCTATAACAAGTATCTTTTTATTTTTCACTATAATATGTTTATGTAACGCTGCCAATGCACCTGTACCATCGGTATTAAAAGCATAAACGCTTTCATCAGTAATACTAAGGGTATTCACACACTGAGTATTTTTCGTTACCTCATCCGCGTATTCAGCAAAAGAGCCTAACAAGGGCTTTAATGGCGTGGTGATACTCAAACCTTTGAAATTAAGCCCTTTAATCAAGCAGAAAAAATCCTCTAACTCTTCAGGCTTACATTTCAATTTCACATAAACAGCATTATAGTCAGAATCTTTAAATTGAGAATTATGAAAAAAAGGCCCTACACTATGTTGAACAGGATTTCCAATAACACCGTAAATGGCAGTGTTTTTGTTTAGATAATTTAAATGATATATTTTTTTCAGTGCCTGTACAGATAATTGTCCAGCCACCACTGAACTCTCGTCATCTAAGGGGGCATAAACCCATGCACCGCCAAAAACTGAGGACAATACGCGGGTAAATTCTGCTATTTCACCTAGACACATACCCGTCAAAATCAATTTTTTACTTCGCTTTTTTACTAAACTTAACATGCGTAATCCATCTAACACTGATGAGGCCATTGTCACTATTTTATAAGCACTCACCATAGGATAAATAAGCGCATCAAGCAATTCATCTAAATTTTTAGGTGTGGAAATAAAATCATGGTAGGACCGCACAATCCTGATGGCTGGAAACTCTTTTTTTAATTCACACAAAAATGCCACTGGAACCGAGTGCTCAATATCAATGTAATCTGGCTGCTGATCATCATCAGAACTTGAAAGTAACCGCTCAATAGATCGTTTATGCTGACAAATCTCCGCTATTTTCTTTAATGCCAACAAACGCTGTGCTTCGCCTGCTGTATACTGTCCGCCATTGCTGACATCACGCAGGGTGAATATCAGGGGGAGAGGGCTCTTTTGCCTTAGCGCCCTTAATGCTGCATAGTCGATTTCTGGCCAAAAGTCTAAACGCAACTCTATGCCTTCACACCCACTTGCCAAAAGCATTTGCCCCCATGCCTGCTCAGCAGAGTGGACTGTTATCACTGCGACTATCATTCCTGCACTCCCTTATTCACCAATATGGGTACATCGTAAGCTATTTAACACAATGCGTCGAGGGGGCTTGCTCTGTGTAGCCACGCTTCGCTCGCGGTGACAATTAAGGTTCAGAGTGTGACCTCAAATACAGTTGTGTTACAATGCCGGTATGAAAGTACACCGCACCCACCACTCCGTTGCCACTTATGTGTATCTGCCACTCACGGTTGGGTATCTCTTGATGTATTTTTTTCAACCCGCGCAGTTACCCTCCATACGCACAGCACACTGGGTATTTTTAGCGCTTACCGTCTTATTTTTGATTTCGCCCCAGAGAAAGAAACGCTTTGGAGCGGTTGAAAACCGTTTACCTTGGCCAAAATGGTTAGTGTGCATCACTGGGTTTGTGAGCCTAATGGAATGTTTTTTTTACTTCACCCAGGTGTTTATCGATCAAGTTCTCACCATCAATAAACCAGCCTCACTTCCCCTGAGTACCAGTATCAGCTTTTTCGAACAGGGTGGGCTATATCCTTGGGCTCTTATTGCCTTATTCACCCTCACCATACAACATGTTTATACCGGCCAACAAAGCTCTGTTTTTTTTAGCCGCTGCTTACAACCCATTTTCGACATCAAAGACCACAGCAATTTAGGCATCTATTGTAATCAACATTTGCGCACAACTAATTTTGCAGCCTTGTGCTCCGCACTGACCTTCATAGGGCTTGCCAGCCTAACTCTCTTCATGCATTTCACCGGATTACACTTATCAGTAGGCTTAAATCTTGTAACCATGATTGCAACAACGGTTTTATTTTCGTTAGCAACTTATACTCGCTGGATTTCGGGCTTTAACTGGCTGATACAATACCACTGCCCGCCGCTTTTGGCATTACTGCTCATGGTAAGTTCTGCCATGCTAATATTAGCAATACCTTTAGCCGGACTGCCCTACTTACCAAACACTCAGGTTATCAATTATCAAATATTCAATCCATCCGCCTGGCCACTGTTCTATGGTATTACAACGCTGTTTCTTGCCCTGTGCTGGGTACCGCTGGCCAGTGCCACACTAGCGATACTGTCTCGCGGCTATTGCGCCTGGCAAACGATTACAGCCATCCTCTTGGTTCCTTTTTTAACGACAGTAGTTAACCAAATCAAACCGTCATGGCAGACATCATTATCCTTAAACGATCCCACCATAGTAGCTATAGCGCTAATAGCCTGCTCATGTGTATTACTGTGGTTTTTTCTAAGGCCAGCGATTGTACTAGCTGTATGGCGAGCAATATATCCTCTTAATATCGAACTGCGGGATGGTAAACCAGTGATGTACATACGCACCATCATTACTACGTCTATTGGCATGATCGCGCTATATTGGGGAACAGGTGTTTATCTTGGCGCACTGGCCCTATCGGCCCTCGCCTTAGGCCCACTACTGCTGATCATGTTGGCCGTTTTTTATTGGATAGTACCCCTAGCATTGTTTCAAAATCAAAATCAAAACAACGCAAAGAGTAGTACCCTAAAAAATTCTGCCTAAGCAAAACTATTTATCTATTTGAAGAGCGCGGCATTGATGACGCTCGAACTTCATGGCTCTGTACAACCCCATTACCTTTTTTATAAATACCAAAGTTTTTCGACAAGTAACTGAATATGGTACGATTGTATTCAATGGCACCTGAATCGGCTATCACAGCTTCATTCTTCATCAAATGCTGAACAATAGCGAAGTGCCCTTTTTCAGCCGCAATATCCAGCGGGGTTTTTTGCTTGGCATTTTTGATATTGATATCGCAATTTGGAAAAGCCTTGCTATCAACCAAAAATTTTATAACAGCAGTAAACCCCCGTTTTGCACAAATGTGCAACACGGTATTCCCTTCACTGCTTGCGGGCAATTCGGTAGGATCGATCTGACGGAGTAATACGTCGCTATGATACCCAACCTTGGTCATTACCGGCCTTATCGCCTCTAAACACGCGGCGTCACAAAAGCGAGGATTGTTTAGTGCTGAAAACAACTCTAAAGAAGCCGCTTTGATCTGCTGCTGGTTATCCACCTTCATGGTGATTCCCCTCCCCTAACTAAAAACCATACTGTAAGGGTAGCTTATTATCTTAAAATTGCAAATTTAGGGGGGGAGAATCGCTGGCTGTAGTATAAGATATAGCAATGATGTTTTGGGTTGCCGCGATTAGCTTATAAAAAAAAGCAGCCCCCACCTGGGGTGGGAGCTGCTGACAAGGACAGTGAAGAGGTCTACGAGCCCTTTCCGCCCGATCCTCCTCCGCCGCCTTCACTTTCACCCTGGCCTTTACCAGCACCCATAGAGGCTTGGAATCCAGATTCCATACCTTTTGCACCAGCTTGACCTTCTTCTTTTGTTTTGGACTCAGCAGCCTGCAAAGCTTGGCCAACCATACTCTGCTCGGGAGCTTGACCTAACCAACGCATAACACGATCAGGTATCATGTATATCAGACTGTAACATTGCGTAACAACCTGCATGACTAAAACAGCATAAATAAACATAGTTGCTGTGATACCACCAACCCCCATGGCATAACCGATCATGGTTTTGTAAGCGCTATTGAAGATGGTTAACCCGATGACACTCAGTAACATGCCCGCTATTAAACCAATGACCATCAAAACAGGCCTCAAAAAGACCGACATTATTAGCATCACCGCTTGTTGACTCGCACCCAAGAAATCATGCCCCTCTGGGTGAGTGATTCCTAATGCAACAAGTGGTGCGGCAACCATCGCTTCTATCACCAAGATAAACCAACCTAATACCGTAAACGTAAAGATAATGAACGGTATGAGCGGCACATAAACAGCAAAAATTGTTCCCTCAACAAAAATCAGCATGAGGTATGCCATCAATATGGGAAGGAAGATACTGAGTCCATCTCGAATGGCAGCACCGATTGGCATCACAGACTGACACATATTGGTGACCATACCTAAACCAAACATCGCCATAGAAACACCAAACCAGATAGAAACAACCGCTTCTATAAAATGAGTCCCCATAACTTGAAGCTTCAGAATAGGGTCGCCGGGATGTGACAACGATTCTACACCGTCTCGCATAACATTTATAGCAGGCTCCGCAATCAGCCCCATTGGCCCCATATGAGGTGCATGGAGGTGTGGCCCAGCACCTTCTGCCGCGGTACCCGCTGTTGCTGCTATGCTTCCTCTCTCAGCTTCTTGTGCCAAATAAGTTGCAGCCGCAACATAGTTAGCCGCTAGAGTATACTTTGCATCAAACGCTGGAAAGCTGAGAGGATTAGCGTAGTACGCTGTCTTTTCATCAATACATGTCCCCAGAAAAGTAGGACCAGAGGAACCAAAACTCAAATAACCATTGGTCGCAGGCGGCAGGCAGGCTGGAGGCACGTTAAGAATAAAACGAACATTCACCGTAGCAGCAACCGCTCGATTTATTTGTCCCAGTCTATAGTAGTAACTTCCCGCATATAGCCATCCATCCTGACGTGCTTGATCAAAAAAGGCCTGCGGTGCACCGCCAGAGGTACCTGACGCCCTAATAACTGACAATAAATTCACCCAATCCTGTGCAGCATACACCACCGCTTGCATGGTGAGATCTTGTAGGGCTGAAGTTGTTGTTATGCCCGGAACCGAGCTAGGAATAGGTGTGGTATCAGAAGGGTAAGGCCTCGCTATTCGCTGTGCTGCTGGACCTAAATCGGCCACCACCTGCTGAAGAGCTCCAAGAACAGTGGCATCCCAGGATGGGTTATCCGCTTGGTGCCAACTTATTTGCCCACAACCTGCGTCATTGTGCTGATTACCACGAGACGACGGAAAGTTCACAACACGATTAGCCGTATCATAGTACGGTTGGAAAGCTGGGAATACAGCCTTGCGAGTGGTATAAACAGGTGCAGTGTTCCCTGCTGCGATTTGATTGACGGCGTCTTGCTGTAAGTCATTCTCCAGTTTTTCACTGTACTTCATACAGACTTGAGCTTGCAAGACCGTACCAGCCATAGCAACCAAGGGGGTTAGTGGCGTTCCTGGCGAGAGTAAAACTTCCCCACCAGCTTCGAAATAGTTAAGCGCTTGCCCCCAAACTGTATTGGCAAACCCACACCCTTGTAACACCGCCCACATGACAAACATTTGAATGACGGAATATCCTCCAACACTGGGTGTCAACAAAGAGATACCGAATACCGTACGCAGGACGTTCATCCCAACTTTGCTATCCTTGCCCATGAAGGATCCTTCATGGGAGGAGTGGATAATAATTTTTACGGTAGTCCAAAGTAAGAAAATACCGGCTACAACCAATACACCCAAATTAAAGTACTTAAACAAGGTGCCTAATAAGATACCAGTGGTGGTATGCAACACGGGGCCTACGCTACCAAATACTTGACCTAAAAATATGTAGGATGGATCGTGTTGGGTGTCAAGGTCGAAAATACCCAACGTGTCAGTAGGTCCAGCGACTTGCGCAAAAATTGCTGAGGGGATTAACAAAAGGCAAACAATTAGCAGTTTTCTGAATAGATAGTTCACTCTATTTCCTCCCAGTGATAAATGCGAAAAAGTCAGTCATTGAGCATCCGAGTTTACGAATTTTCATTTGGTAGTACCACAAGCCTTCGCGGTATGCAAATACATACGCCAATGCACTCATCACATAAGTAACAAAACTGCTCACTATATAACCAGTAGAAAGGAGATAAAAAGCATAAAGCAACAAGGCTGATCCACACCCAGTATAAAACCAAGCGGTGAAGTAACATTGACGCTTACGCTTCTCGAGGAATTTCTCATCGATGTCCAAACGTGCCATTGCTTCTTCAAAAGTCTCTTTGAGGCCAGAACTTGGTACCGATTGTTGAAATCGCTTCGCCGATGCGACAATCCCTTCTCCAGATCGTTGCACCCCCTTTAGATCCATCCAGCTTGAAACATCCACCATGGAACTAAAGAACTTAAAGCGACTGCGTTTTTTTGCCATACAGGGTCCCTCTTAAACAACTAAAATCCTTTTAATTGACCGCTCCCAGGAGCGAACAAACACTCCCGCAGATATACCACATTTACTGCCTCACTTCAAAAAGATTTTTATAGAGACTGCCTGCATATCGTGAAATATATTACCATTTCCTAAATGGTTTGCTATAATACCTAAACGTATGTTCGGAAATCAAGGAGGAAAGATGCCCGATCTTAGCAATGAATCCTGCCATGCCTTTTGGCATGAGTATCGCGATCCGATGATTTATCGGGTAGTCAGTTTCATGGAAAGCGTTGAAAGCTGGACATTAGACGGCAACCCTCAACTTGAAGAGTCAATGCAACGCCTTGGCAATGCCCTCGAAGATATAGGCAATATCGATCTGCAGAATGAAGAAGAGTTCATCAAAATTGCAGCCTATATCAAAGCAGGACGTGGCTTGCGCCTGCTGCAAACTTTAGACACCGCATTTCCGGGTGCCGCTTCAAAACTACTCATGCATGCTGAAGAACATTCCACATCCGGTGAGGATGTTCCCGGTTTGTTTTTACGTCGAAATATCGTCTTTGAGCGATTGCGTTTACTGGGGCGTGTTTTCGCTCCTGATCGTTTTACCCTTATCATTAAGTCTTTGGAGAGTGATTAATATGCGTACTTACCTTACTACTGCCCTCGTCGTAACAGGGCTACTGACCAGCATTGCTGGACTAGCTGATAATGATCTGAGCTCTTGCTTGCAGGAGAATGCCAATAAACCAGACAAAAACACTTACTGTATAAGCCAGATGCAGCTGTCTGCAATTGAGGCCAGAAAAAAATCCATGGATGATAGTTACAACCAGGCAAAATCGGAGATCGCTAAGCAACAACCTCCCCTACCAGCAAAACCAGGAGCTCCTGTTCCCCCCGTTGCCACAATGCCAACGCCTAGCTCCTCACCCAGCAGCACAACAACGGAACCAGCAACCACTAGCAACACAACCGGCACCACTTCACCCGGCGCTTCTCCTTCTCCTTCCAGTGCAGAAAGCACTTCATCCGGGACTCAGTCAAATACGGCTATCTCACCGCCTAATAAACAGCCCGCGCAACAACCGACTGGGTTTGGGAAAAAGCCTGCCTCGGTTCAGTGGTACTAATTTAACTTTTAAAAGGGGTTTTTCATGAAAAAGCTTAGTTTACTTTCAAGATCACTATTACTAGCAGGATCACTTGCTACTTTTGCACCTGCCGCATCAGCCCAGAGTGCGGATGCACTGTATATCGCTAACACAGCGTGGACTTCTGTAGGTAACGCTACCAATGCAATTGTTGGTGCTGTTAATAATTTCTTCGCTTTCTTTAAATCACAACTCGAATCAGATTGGCTGGCAGAACAACCCAATTTAGCTCAAGTTTCAGCGACCAATGCTACTGCTGTCACTCTCAGCACTCAACAGAGCAGCACTGCCAATGCACTAACAGCCGCTAGTGTAACGGGGCTCGTAGGGGCAAATATTGATCTCGGCATTTCAGCTAGAATGGCAAGTTATTATGCAGGCGACGTACCAGCTCCAACAGCCAAAGCAGTCCAAGATGCAGGGTTTCCTGGAACTCCCCAAGCCATGCAAGCGTGTGGCAATGACATGTTTAATTTTGAATCACTGATGGGTTATTCAACCTATGCCAATCAAGTACCGGCGTGCAACCCCAATGCTCAGCCACACAATGTTGCTGATATAGCCAACCGGTATATTCAATTCGCTGCAAACTTAGGTTTACCGCCAAGAGGATTTTCTATCAACCAGGCGATTTCCAATAACCTATTAAACCAGGAGCAGGCCAATCAGCTATTAGCAAGCACAGAATGGACAACCTATGAGCTATCTCTTAGACACATAGCGAGCGTACAATCAGCTGGCCTTAGCAACCTCTACTATCTCTACTCTCAACGTATGGCCGATGCCA
>JBGSSQ010000171.1:0-4377 GCA_041736975.1 Gammaproteobacteria bacterium | reverse complement strand
TAGTTGAAGCTGAAGATATCAATGATTTATTAAATCACCTTAGTAGTTGCAACTGTATTACTAAAAAAGACGCTCAACTAATTGCCACAGATATAAAAAAGCTCGCAGAACAGTCTCTAGAAAATTCAACTGCCTCTACAAAAACTTTGTCCCATTTACATGATAAAAATCTCAGCAAAGATCAAGGTAAGAACTTCGTACATTAATCCATTCATAAGGAAGGAAGGCGGCAAATCTTGCCCCCTTCCTTACGCCCCCTAATTCGGACCAGATTTACATAGACGTCTGGTTTGATTTCGGGATTTATTGTCCTCAGACTCATCATCTGATCTGGAATCCATACTTCCCCAGGCATCGCCAGCATCGCAAAGTGAAAAAACGCTTTGACGAGGCTTCTGATTAAAATCAAACATTGCTGTGTCATCAAAAGATCGTGTTAGAGGGTTTATCAATCTACGCTTTACTGCCAAAGAAAAATCCCAGCGCAAAACTCTACAACCTTGGGAGAGAGACAATGGCTTTTTAGTTAATATTTTCTCTTCAACTTTTTTGAGGCAATCCAAAAATCGTGCTTCACTAGCAGGCTTTTCTGTCATCACACTCATCTGCAATTCATCATCATGGTGCATTAAAATCTCTTGTCTATTTCTTTTACCTACCATCTTAACTTGACATAATTCCAGAACAGGCTGAGGAGCTAAAATGCCAAACACCGGCACATTAAACTTTTGATCACCATTCCATGGCGCCATTTGGATGTAAGCTGAAAACTTTTTTAAGGCATTGATATTAGCGATATCATCATCCACCAATATCACTTGAGTAATTTTGATGTGTGGATTTTGACGATAGTGTGCTTGAATGATTTCAGCCACATGTTGATTTTTACCGATGAATGCGGCCAGGTTGCTATCAATGAATTTTGC
Source organism: Gammaproteobacteria bacterium (assembly GCA_041736975.1). Taxonomy (GTDB): domain Bacteria; phylum Pseudomonadota; class Gammaproteobacteria; order JAIEPX01; family JAIEPX01; genus JAIEPX01. The sequence continues at coordinate 3,451 of JBGSSQ010000171.1, read as the reverse complement.
ACAAATGTGCATAGAGGCCTCATCAACACCCAACGCTTGCCATGAGCCTACCACACGCTCTTTGAATTCACCAAACGTAGCAGAAGCAAAGATCACTTTGGGATTTTCGCTGGCCTGCAAACGCTGAATATGGGCCTTAAGAGCTGAAAATGCTCTAAGATTAGCCGCATAAGCCGGCTTCTCAAAGGAACGTTGAAACTGAGCACCTTCTGAATGGCGCTTGGTTAAGGTACAATCCTGATCATAAATCACCAAAACAGCCGTTTCTTCACGTATCTCCATTATCACACCACCTCTTCTTAATCATATACCAGCGAACTATAGCATAAAAAAGCCCATTTTTACAATACTTTACCAGAGTAGGGTTGATAACTGAAAGAATATTCACCTACTTGAGATCTGAGAATTCCACCTTAGTATATACAAGATCATTAAGATCTATACCACACACATCAGCCTGATCGTGGGGATCAGTCAAAAGAATAGCTTTAGTAAAAAATCTAGAATAGCTTTGAACTCCCTCAGCTGTTGCTTGCTGCAGAACACTTAACGATTTAACAGTTTTTCTACCCTCTAATACCCACCGAGTCAGATGCTTAACTTGCATAGAATTACTGCTGATATTGCTAGCCATAAGCATAATAAGATCTTTTGGAAAAAGCACCCAGAGTGGGCTGAAACACAAAACTGTAATAATAGCTCTCACCTCAAGTGAACGATAAAAATCTAGCCAGTTATTGAAAAGTTCTACCGCTAGAGGATGGGGACCACGAGCTGATGCACTGGTGTAATGAGCATGATCTAGAGCATTCATCAAAACACAAATCTTGAGAGTCTTCACGTCCATCGATGTCCAGATACGTAGAAATCGCTCCTCAACTGGATCGTCTCTATTGGCTATATCCAAAGCTAGTGCTTGCCTTGAGAACTCATTGTCCTGTGATAATATTAGCTTCAGGATATAACTATTAACTGAAGATTTTGATTTACAACTAGCATAGCCATCTTTTATCTCAAGCATGATAGGAATAAATAGTTTTGGATTTGCACCCGCATTGAATAGCGACTCTAAACATTTTATTTCAGAGGTAGCAGATTTTAGATTATTAGTACTACTCAAGCAAAAATGTAGTGGGGAGGGTTGTTGTTTATCATATCGCAAATTTGGATTTGCGCCATTTGCCAATAAAAAATCGACCGTAGCATAGGAACCAACCGATGTTGCCTTTGATAATGGTGTTAGCTTCTGACCATCAAAAACATTTATAACAGCCCCATGATTGATAAGCATCTCTACAATTTGCTGGATATAAAACTGTTCGTTTAAATCAATATTAGCTTTTTTCGACCGAATATTAAAATTATCATGAATAGCTAATAGCGGCGTCATCAAAGGAAATGGCTGATACTGTTTTAATTGCTGGAAGCTTTTCACAATATCTTTACTTATAATATTAACATTAGCACCTGCAACAACAAGAATTCTAACCGACTCCAGCACTGATGGCAAATGTACATTTACAGCTCTATCTCGAGATTTAAGCCGTAGTAAGTAATGTAGCGCACCATAACCGAATTTATTAACCGCATTAAAATCAGCATTAGCATCAATGAATATCTGGATTAAATGAATACATTGTTGAGAAAGCATTAGAGACCTTTCTTGACTATTGCAATGTGGTTCGAAAATTGTCACTAGTCTTTGCGCTACAGTGATTAAGGGTGTATTACCAACCCTATCTTTGGCGTCAATAACTGCGCGTAAATCAATATTAGCATTATTAGCACTCTGCTCTACTACGGCTTCTATTAAGTATCTAGCACAATTCGCATCAAGTGCATGATGCAATGGAGTTAGCCAGTCATCATCGGTAATCATATCTGGGCGAGCCCCAAATTGAAGAAGCAATTTTACTATAGCAAGATCACCACGTAACATCGCTCTATGGAGTGGTGTTTTTCTATTATCAACTGGGTTTACAGTAGCATTATTCTCCAATAAAATTCTAACAACATCTGGAATTGCATACTCAACCGCATGACATAGCGGAGACATAAAATCTTCAGAACGACGACTTCCACCTTCATCATAGATAGAAATATTTGATTTACTACAGCCGTAAGGCCTAGCCTTGGCTAGATCGCTGAATAATTGCAAGTTTTCAGCTTGATTTAGATTATCATCAGATATAGCAGCTATCAACGGTGATGGACATGAATTATAATATTGGAACAAAGGAGATAAAAGACTTTGAATCTCAGGTAATAATTTTAATATAAAGCAAGGCGATTTTTGATTATACAACCTTAAAATATTATAGTTTTTCAATATCAATTCAGCATCTTGCTGCACACGCTTAAGTTGATTTAATTTCTCTTCAATTTTTTTGATATCCGTCAAACAGAGCATAATAATATTGGGTGATTTATAGTGAAATGGATCTGTTTCTGGCACTTTTTGCACAGAGCGATCATTATAAAATCCTACCCACCTTAACTCCCTGGTTATTATGGCATTATCTTCTAGCTTATTTTCAGGTAATCTAAATTTTTCCAAGTATTCTGCTAGATCTCCTGAAACTACATTTTGCATTTTTGGGAATATATTCGCACCAACCTTAAAACAAGAATTGAGCAAATACAGTATTTCATTTGGATATAGCTGATTTAATTTCTGAATTTCCCGCACAGACATTGTGGCACGATAGGCAATTTCGTTACAAACGCTAATACGAAACTTAACTTTATCGATTATCTTTCGATATAGAATCGCCATGGGATTAAGCAAACTGATCATGTTTTTCAGTATGGCATGAACAGATTCAATACAATTTAATCTATATTTTTTAGGCAAGTTAAGAGGCACGCACTTGATCTCTAAACTCACTGCCAGATCACTTAAAACATTGTAATTTGATAATTCAAGGTCAAACCTAGTGACCAGTAGTTTATATAGACCCTTGAATACTGATCTCGACTTCTCATCTCTAAGAAATGGATATAATTTGACCATAAATATGGCCAAATCAAGAAAATTAAAATTATCGCCGGCCTGTGCCCAATTATTTTTCAGCAGGTGAAATGCCATTATAACGGCTGCATTCGCTTCTTTAAACACTAATCCTCTACACACTGAGGAGTCAATCTGACCATTTATACCATAGTTTTTTAGCAGGAATATTTGTAGGCTCTCATACTGAGACATCTCTAAAGACCTTGAGAATACTTGTAAATATGCCCTGTTTGCTTCTTCAATAATCTTGAAAAAATATAAAGAACTCGGATCTGTTGACTCATTGTGTTTTGATGATTTCATATTGATGTATACCTCTGTTATCACGGCGCGTAGGCAATAGCTACAAAGCCATCTCTAAGATCTTTGGGAAGTCGCGCTGCCACATCAGGAACGAGCGCTTTGGCCTCAATGTCATCACTGATCATATTGATCGCA
>JBGSSQ010000124.1:0-2486 GCA_041736975.1 Gammaproteobacteria bacterium | reverse complement strand
ATTTACTAGAAGCAATCCACTTGCAAGAAGAAGGTATCTCACCTATGTTGATTGACCAAGCCGCCGTTGATTTTGGTATGCCCATGGGGCCGGTTGAATTGGCTGACACGATTGGTTTAGATATTTGCTTATCAGTGGGTGAAATTTTGGCTCTACACTTCCCTGTAGACCTTCCTAAAATGTTGTTTGAACATGTGGAGAAAAAACAGTTGGGACGAAAGACCGGTGAAGGATTTTATCAATATAGAGAAGGAAAGCCCCTTAAGGTGGCGTTGTATCAAAATCAGGGCGAATTACCGACTAATTTGACCGATAGGTTGATTTTGCCCATGGTAAATGAATCCGTACGTTGTTGGCGAGAAGGTATTGTCTCTGAAAAAGATTTCATCGATGCAGGTTTAATTTATGGCGTGGGATTTGCCCCCTTCCGTGGTGGCCCTATGCAGTATATTGAAAGCGAGGGAGCTGAAAATATTGTTAAGCGCCTCCAAGATTTAGCAGAAGCTTGCGGAGACCGTTTTAAGCCTGATGCCGGCTGGGATGAGCTTAGCGAGTATGCAAAAAAGACAAAGACCAAAGCTAAGACCAGTGCTAAGGCTAAGCGGGTAAGAACTGAACCATCTGTTGCCGTCGAACACCATCAAGGAGATGAACCCCATGCATGAACAAGAACATCTTGATCAACAACCGACACTTCGAGTGACCACCATGCCCAACGACGCCAATGCGGCCGGTGATATTTTTGGTGGTTGGTTAATGTCAAAAATCGATATCGCTGGTGCTATCGAAGCCAAAGTACGCGCAAAAGGTGCTGTCGCCACAATTTCGGTAAAGGAACTTATCTTCAACAAACCCTTATTTGTTTACGATTTGGTTAGTTTTTATACGGAGATAGTGCACGTAGGCAACACCTCCATAGAGGTTGCTATAGACGTATTTGCTCGTCGTATGGATGGCGGTGAATATCAAACGCTAAAAGTCTCCTGGGCTAGATTGGTTTATGTAGCCATAAGCACACCCGGCGTAAAACGAAGCATTCCAGCTTTATAAAACGGGTAGCGATTAACAACCTAAGGTTTTAGCAAAGAAGTTTTGCATAGATTGCAAGGCGCGTCTGTCGTCGAGTTTGTTGTAGACAGTGCCCATTCGCGCATCGCTTGATTTGAAATGACAATATCTCTTTATTCTGCTACTGCTGTGATTCTCGATTTTTATCGTCCAAGTGCAATTCTAGCCAAATGGCGTTGAAGATTGAAAAGCTGCAAGCAAAGCCCAAGCCTAAAATCCAACTGAAATACCACATACATTACTCCTAAAAATCAATTAAAACACACTTGCCTTCTTAGATCACCACGATGCCCTATCTCTCGTCACCGCGTTGATCACGTCCTTGGTCATTGCGTGCGCAGCGGCGGCAGCAGCCTGGGGAAAATAACTAAAGAGAAACAGCACTAATACATCGTTTTATCGTCATCCTCAATCTGTTGCACAGTGACAGTCCCTCGCATCACCCGCAAAACCCACGCTGTATATAATAAAATGATCGGTAAAAAAACAACAGTGGCACCAAGCATCAACGCCAAAGTGAACTGGCTAGAAGATGAATCCCATACTAATAGACTCGCGATGGGGGTACTAGAGGAGGGGAGCAGGAACGGAAACATACTCACACCCACAGTTGAGATAATCCCAAAAATACTGAGGCTGCTAAAAAGCACAGATAATTTACTACGGCAGCTATTGGCTAATAACAGTGCTAGTAAAGCGCCGGTAAATCCTAGAATGGGTGCGAGCAGCATCCAAGGTGATGCCGTGTAATTTTTAAGCCAGGCGCCGGCTTGTACTTCCACCATTTTATGCAATGGGTTTGAAGGGCCATCTGCCCCCATGCTGCTAATGAGAGTATAACCATCTATATGCGAAATCCAATAGCCGCCTGCAGCAAATAGTAGGACCACTAGCAATGACATTAATCGGGCAGCACTAAGGGCGCGTTGTCGTAACGGTGCTTCAGTTTTAGTGGCGAGATAATAGCCGCCTTGCATGATAATCATACTCACACTGAGTAAGCCGCATAACAAAGCAAAAGGATTCAACAACTGCCAAAATGTACCGGTGTAATAAGCACGCAAGTCTGGGGTAAAATAAAATGGCACACCTTGCAGCACATTACCTACGGCCACGCCAAAAATTAATGCAGCAATAAATCCCGCACCAGAGAGTAAGCCATCCCAGGTGTTACGCCAAATAACCTGTGGCATTTTAGAGCGGTATTTCATGGCCACCGGTCGTATAATAAAGGTGCAAAGCACTACGAACATGGCTAGATAAAAGCCAGAAAATGAGACGGCGTATAATATTGGCCAGGCAGCAAAAATAGCGCCACCGCCTAAAATAAACCAAACTTGATTGCCTTCCCACACAGGACCAATAGTGTTTATTACCACGCGGCGTTCCCCATCGTTTCTTCCTACAAAAGGGATCAG
>JBGSSQ010000121.1:0-4868 GCA_041736975.1 Gammaproteobacteria bacterium | reverse complement strand
CCTAGTCAAAACATAGAGCGATTGCGTTTTGGCTTTTCAGTCAATAATCAGGGCGCACGGCTACAAAAACGGTTGTCCGCACAGTTCATCTCCGATTCTGAAGGAGATGATGCTGAGAACAGTGTGGAGTTGCTACACGTCCACAAAAAATGAGTTGTCGCTAAGAATCACCGTCTTAGTTGTTGCTGCCACCGCCAGGTGCAGTGGGCTGAGTTTTTTCCTCAGTGGCTATTTCTTGCTTGCTATTTAAAGCCTCATTAATCCGAGAATTAATGGTAGTCTCCACCAACTTGCGATCATTTTCTGTGCCGTGGTTTGGGGAGGGGGATACCGGCGTCTTCAGTGATGAGATGCTCGCTAATGTATCAGCCACCAGATCCAAGGCCTGATGGTTTTGATTGGGTTTTAATAAGCTAATGGTGATCTTGGCTTGCCCTTGATCATCTTGTTCAACTTTAGTCTTTACAGGGTATTGCTTGTCATCACATTTGTTTTGTAGATTACTTAGTGTGTTTTGTATTTGATCGAAATTATTATTATCTAGTGTAGTGGTGGGTATGATCACTGTGACTAATGGACCTAAAGAAGCGCGCTTACTCGTCCGATTAGTGGTGTCATCCAACATCCCCCTTTTTGTTCCTCTACGTGAACTAGTGAGACTTTGCTCCACTGGGCGAGTGCTTGCTTGGGAAGATGAAGTGGTGTTTTTTATGCTATTTTGAGTCGTCCTTTGTTGTGTTTGTTCAACTGAAGATGTTGCTGTTAGCTCGGCGTCTGACTGAATGCTTTCGGCTGCTGTTACCGTTGAATTGGAAATTCGTTGTGCTGAAGCTTGTTTGGCATCATCCTGCTTGGCCAAGTAAGCTTGTGTTCCTGGTATGTACGAGGCAAGTTGATTGGTGATGTACCCTGTGAATTTTTTTATGGAGGCAATAAAACTATAAGGATGTTTTGAGGCGTTTTTTATACCTAACTCAGTAAGTATTTCCCTGTGAAGTTGAACACTAGTAGACGAAATCTTGATTTGCTTTATATTAGGTCGTATTTCAGTGCTCAATTCCCTAAGCATCGTAGGCGTAAAGCCATGAGTAATTAATTGTTTTTGGCCTGCTTTGTTGGTAAAGATAGCGAGGTCCGCAATTTTAGTGCCATTTTCATCGTGAATATGATAAGTGCTGTTAGCACTGTCAAAAGATACGTTAGGTTGCTTAGCTAGGTTTTTAATGAGCTTAGAGGATAGATTTATATTTATTTCACCAAAAACTACCTCATTCAAAGCCCTATCATGCCGCCAATTCCTCGTATCCCCCGGAATATTCAACCAGGAAATTGGCTCAACAGGTGGTTCCACCGGCGGTGGTGCGTTCTCTGTAGCTGCATTTTGTTCGGCCTGTCTTAGGCGTTGTGCGATTGATATTTCTAGTGGCATGTCAATTACTCCTGTTGGGTTTAAAATTGCTGATTCAGCGGTTAGGGTGCTTCTGATCTTCCTGGTGAGTGCCTTTGCGGCCGCTTGATCATTTCGGGTTTGTGGTAACTTGTGTTGGTATTCAATCAATGCGTTTCTGGTGGCCATTAAATCGATTAAATGTTGGTGGTGGTCGTTGTTGTCTTTGTGAGCTAAAACTACTTGAGCGATGTCACTGTCAAATTGAGTTGCAGGATTAGCTGAAACAATACTATTTGCCTTTATCTTTAGTGTCATGAAATTGAGTACAGTTTCTTCGTTGATAGCGTCCATGGATGCAGTGAAATCGTTCATTTTAGAGCGATACTGCACGATCACGGCATCGTGCTCTAGGTTTTTCAACCTGGTATCTAGCGTGTTTTTGAGCACTTTTATATTTTGTTTGATTTCTGCGGTTTTTGGTTGCAATTTTGAGTTTTCAGACAAGCTTTGACTGATTGATGTAATGATCGCCGCATTTTTTCTATCACCTTCGTTAGTGAGATTGATTTTGTTAAATGCAGCTGTTAGTCGGCTACTGTATTCAAATAAAACGGAGTCTGTTTTTTGCATTTCTTCGTTTAATGTTAGAATATTATTTTTGAGACCATCTTCGGATGTCCTTAGGATTAAAATACTACTTTCAATGTCTTTATGCAAAGCTAAAATAGGACTTTCATCAGAACCTTTAACTGATGTCAGCCCTGATAATGGGCTTAAGATAACCTGAGGTATGCGTAGTGCCCCTATTAATAATGCTTGTACGATAGAGCGGCCAATACTTTGTTGGCCCATGACGGACCATATTGCTCTATAAGTTGTTGTTTCAGCCATTTTTAAACCCAAGGACAATATGGTAAATGGATTCAAGGCGCGAGACCAGTTGAGTTTGGTGGTCGTCGATATTTGCAAGGGTTCAAAATTATTTAGACCCTTTTTATTGGCCCAAGGTTGATATAAATATGTTTTAATGGCGCCATCGTTCATCTCGCTGAGCTTAATTAAATTACCATGACCATCAGAAGGATTTACTATAATGCTGCCCCAGCGTGATGAGCCTTGTCCTGTTGAGGGTATGGGTTTACCGGTTAACGGGTCGAGATCGTTTGTGTTTGTTAAGCCAAATCCAATAAAGCTAGCCAACCAAAAAGTTTTAGCACGTTGGCTTAGTGGGGGCTTAGGGGTATTGTCGCGTAACTTCTCAGATGTCTGTGCTGAAATACTGGCACCACCCAGTGCTTCGGAGAGTAGTGGCGTAGAATTAGACTGGTTACTTTCATTATATGATATGTCAGCCGCTGTAAGGTTGTTGTTAATAAGGTGTTGTCGTGCCTCATCGACTAAGTCCAGCGTGGTAGAAGAAAAATTAGTCATGTTGTCTAGAATTTTCTCTCGTAACTTGTCGAGCTCATTAAGCTTAAAACTAATCGAAATTTCACTGCCCTCTTTGTTGAAAATACTTTGAAATCTATTGGTGTAGTTCGTTCTATCCATTTTGGAATAGCGGGAGTTAACTAATTCATTGAGCAGTACCTCACGTGCATCAGGGTTTTTAGATAAAGCACATAGCGCAGTGATATTGCGTTCTATAGTCTCTTGATCTTTGAGTAAAGGATTTAGCGTTTCATCGACGATTATCAACATTCTAGCAGTGGCCACTGGATCACTAACATTTGATTCCATAACAGGAAAAGCTTCCACAAGAGTCTCAAGTGCATCACGATCTCTTCTAACTTCAAATACACCCTGGCGAATCAACTGCCCTAATACTGGCGCAAGCACCTCGCGATAATCTGCTTGAGCTAACACTTGTAAAATAGCCTCTTGACTGACAATGCCTTGTAAAACACAATCGCTTAGAAGAGCGGCGCGTTTTCCATCAAAAGGTTTTTTTAATTCTGCTAAAACTAGGTTGCTGGTGATGACATTTTTTGATTTCAATACTTGAGTGACTTCAGCACGTTTGTCTTGATCTTCAATTTTATTTAGCTCATTAAAAAAAGCGGTGCTTAAACGTGTATCAACAGCTGTTAGTAGTCGGATTACGTCAAAAACGCTGTCATCAATGCCCTCTAATTTTCTAGCACCACGAACTTTTTTCATATATGTTGTCATTTGACCAAACAGAACAGCGCTTAATACTTCAAAAGGTTCGGGGTTCTTGATAAGCGTTTCCAGCTGGGTCTTTAGTGCTGCGGCATCAAGATTAAAGTCTCGCCTAATACTATCCTGAGCGCTTTTGTGTGCATTGAGTGCTTTTGTGGCTTCCTGGTGCTCAGTGGGTGAGATTGGCTGTGCTGGAGTTTCGGCGACATCTGCGGCTTTTTTGTTTTGCGCAGCAACACGCATTAACTCATCCATAGATTGGGTAAGTCGTGCAAATTTGTCGTCTTTCTTCGACATAACCTCTCCTCATGCTATTTACTTCTTGTACAGATATTTCCGAAAGCCTTATAGGTATTATAGTACATTTTAGGGATTTGGTTGGTTAAGGTGGCTGTGAAGGCCGCTACGCCTTGTGTGTCGGGCTATGGAGGGGTTATGTTATTTGACTTTAATGACCGTATTGGCAAGGGGTTCAACTTCTAGGTATTTTTCCATGACTGGCTGATACGTTATTGAGGGGTGACAGGCTACCGAGTACTCAGTGGTTTTGAGATGTGCTTCTAATAAATCGGATTCTTTACCTTTTGATACCGCAATGGCTGCTCGATACTGGTGTGATATTAGCGCCGGTCTGTCAGACAATAACATGAGTTCAGGTTGTCTGAGAATCTCCTCTAAATGACCTGTAGCATCGCTTACTAGAACTGTTTCCTCTCTATCATCGAGGCGTAATACTTTAGTGTCATATTGCACAACCAGGAAAACATTATCGTCTTCCCTGGTCCAGTTGAAAGACGTTGCTTTGCTATCAATAAAAAAGCCAGTGTTTATATCACCCATTTTAAAGTTTTGATTAATATCTAAAGTAAACGGCTGTAAGATTTCTTGCCCAGTATTGACAATCATTAGATATTGCAGTTCTTTTTCTGCATTCATAATTTTTTCTGGGTGAGGTTCTTTGATATCTAGAAAGTTTCTTATGGTTTGTTTTGTTTCTTCAGGTGACAAATGTGATATGTCTCTACTATCAAGACAGAAACCACGATGGGAATCACTGATAAATTGTTCTCGATTATTTTTATTTCCCTCTCTTATTGCGGTATAGTCAGTCATGGTAATATTCATACGAGTATCAATTTTCATGTCTAGTGGTGACACTGTTTTTCCTTCATCATTCTCTTCAGAAATATAGACCGTACGCTGTTTTTCTCTCATTTCTGTTTTTTTGCAAATCGCTATCATGTCTTTGATCAAAGTTTCTGTGGGTTTTTTATTAAATGTAGGTGCGGTATAGCCCTTGAATGCAATATCGTCG
>JBGSSQ010000107.1:0-5913 GCA_041736975.1 Gammaproteobacteria bacterium | reverse complement strand
GAGGTGATTCCAAAAACGAAATGTTGCAACGCATTTATGGTACTGCCTGGTCTGATAAAAAACAGTTGAACGAATATTTAACGCGGCTAGAAGAAGCTGAAAAACGTGACCACCGTAAAATCGCGAAAAAAATGGATTTGTTCCATATTCAGGAAGAAGCTCCTGGAATGATTTTTTGGCATCCTAATGGTGCTACCCTCTACACGCTGGTCCAAGATTACATTAGAAACTTCTTGCAACGTCATGATTATCAAGAGATTCGTACGCCACAGTTAGTGGATTGTCGGCTGTGGGAGAAGTCAGGTCATCTGGCTATGTTTGGAAAAGATATGTTCATGGTCGAGGCTGATCCTCATACCTATGCGGTAAAACCTATGAGCTGCCCGTGTCATATACAGGTTTTTAACCAAGGCATTAAGAGTTATAGGGATCTGCCACTACGTCTAGCTGAATTTGGTTGCTGCCATCGGAATGAGCCTTCAGGCACATTACACGGTTTAATGCGGGTACGAAATTTTGTGCAAGATGATGGGCATATTTTTTGTACGGAAGATCAAATTCAGGCGGAAGTCTCTGATTTTATTGATCAATTACAGGCGGTGTATAACCACTTTGGCTTCTCTGATGTGATGATGAAGCTATCTACACGCCCTGAGAATCGCATCGGTGAAGATGCTTTGTGGGATAAAGCAGAGCAGGCTCTAGAGAAGGCCATGAATAGTAAAGGTGTTGCTTGGGAACTGAACCCGGGTGAGGGTGCTTTTTACGGGCCGAAGATAGAATTTTCTTTGAAAGATTGCATTGGGCGAGTTTGGCAGTGTGGTACCATGCAAGTCGATTTTTCAATGCCGGGGCGCCTCGATGCGCGTTACATTGCTGAAGATGGTAGCAAACAGGTTCCTGTGATGTTGCACAGAGCTATGCTGGGTTCATTTGAGCGTTTTATTGGCATTCTTATTGAGCACTACGCAGGGCAATTTCCAGCTTGGCTAGCCCCTGTTCAAGCTGTAGTGATGAACATCACCGAAAATCAACTCGATACCTCCGCGCAAATAGCTGCTACACTAAAGGGGAAAGGCTTTAGAGTGATCGCAGATTTGAGAAACGAAAAGATAGGTTTTAAAATCCGCGAACACACCATACAGCGTATTCCCTACTTATTAGTTATTGGCGAGCGTGAGAAGGCCGCTGGAGAAGTGGCTGTTCGAACGCAAGCCGGTGAAGATTTAGGTGTGATGAGCTTGGAGGCGTTTATTGAACGTTTACAAGATGTAAATGGCATCAGCAACCACCCTGTGGTGGAAACGGCTGAAACTGAATAAATTATTGGAGGACAGAGACATTAGCGTACAGGCAGAAAAGAAACAGGCAAGGATCAATGATGAAATTGATGTTAAATCAATTCGCTTGGTTGACGTAGACGGCGAGCCACTGGGCATTGTCCCTATACGTGATGCTCAGTTAAAGGCACAGGATGCTGGTTTGGATTTGGTTGAAATAGCGCCGAATGCAGAGCCGCCTGTATGCCGCATCATGGACTACGGTAAATATCTTTTTGAAATTAATAAGAAGCAATCGACCCAAAAGAAAAAGCAAAAACAACAACAGCTTAAAGAGATTAAATTTCGCCCAGCAACGGATGTGGGTGATTATCAGATTAAATTACGCAAAATTATCCTCTTTTTAGAGGAAGGTTGTAAAGTTAAAATCACTGTGCGTTTCAAAGGCCGTGAAATCATGCACCATGAGTTGGGACTTGATCTTTTACGTCGTGTTGAGCGTGATCTTACTGAACATGCCTCTATAGACAGTACGCCTAAATCAGAGGGCAAGCAAATTACTATGGTAGTCTCGCCTCGTCGAGCGCCTTAGTAGCTTTACTGTCGGATTCGTTAAGATTCACTTAAGCACACTATGTTACACTGGTGCCTAATAATAAGGTATCAGTGTGCTAGTAATGTTATAAGTGAGGTAATGAAATGAGAGAAGACAAGCCTTCTAATGCGCGAGTAGTGACCCCTAAGAGCTGGTTGGATACACACCTAATACATGCGTATTTACTGAACAAGTACAAAAACAATAATAATGTACTCGTTATCCCTCTGACAAATGCCTCGTCATTCCACGACTTTTATCTGGGGACGGTTGGAGCATGCACGCAAGAGCAGCGTGATAAGCTCACCGATATCATCATTCCTTTCCATATGGAACCTTTCAAACACTTCACTTTGATGCACGTTAAATATTTAGGTGAGCAGAAAACACCGGTGATCTACTGGCTCGATTCGCTGGGGAAACCCATGCCCCTGAAAATAAAAGAGACAGCAAACGCTGTTTTTATGCAGAAAGATAAAGTCATTCATGAACAGGCGATTTTAAATCAGCAAACTGACGGTTACGATTGCGGCGTTTATTTGGCGCTGAATGCAGATCTAATGGTTAGAAATAATGATGCAGAGGCAATCGTAAATAACAGCATGCCATTTATAACAATGACTGCGGAGCAGTCTATCGCTTTAAGAAAAGAAATCGTTGCTATGGCCAATGAAGAAACGCCGAATCGTTATGCTTTTGTTGAGTCTGAACTTGGCGTAAAGGATGAAGCAGCAAGGCACTGGGATAAAAATACATTTATTAATGAGGTTTCGGGTGATCTTCTCGCATTTGGAGCATCTATCCAAGATACTGAAGGTGCTTATGACGCTTTCGATCAGGCCTTTGATATTGCAGCCGTAGCTTTTAACAAAGCGAATGCGGCATATGCAACTAATCGATATGCCTTTTTCACAGCATATCAAGGTTTAACAGTAAAGGCCTCTGCATCAAAGGTGTCAGGACACCTCATCTTCGAAGGGGGCAGGCACCGGTGGTGCACTGAAGGTCTCAGATACCGGTAGTGCTAAGGTTTCTGATGCTCAGAGTGACAGAGTGCTTGAAGAAGGGGTTGATTTCAGGCGTATGCCGCCTGCTTATGGCACAAATTCTGTGCGGTGATAGCCGCTCTCGTCCCTTTGAAAAAGTGTTGCTAAGTATGTTGTGATGTTGGTGATAGCGGTTTCACTTTTCCATGGAGGATTAAGGACAACCATGCCGCAGCCAATCATGCCTGACTTCATTTCAGGAATAGCCGTTAGTGTCATTTCACTTACTATGGTGGGTGCCCATTTGGCGCGTAAAATGTGTCGCGTGAAGGCGCGGTGTTGGAGAGAGACAATCGGGTACCAAATCATATAAATGCCATTAGGAAAGCGCTTTATACTCGCATTTAGGCAATCCGTTATAGCGGCAAATTCATCAGTCCTTTCGTAGGGCGGGTCTATTAAAATACATCCTCGAGCTGGTGTGGGCGGTAATATAGCTGGTAAAAATTCATAGGCGTCACGTTGATGACAATGAATTTGAGAGGTTTTGCCCAATGTATATCTCAAATCCTGATAATCTTCAGGATGTAGCTCATTGACAATCATCAGATCTTGAGGGCGTAATAATGACTTAGCCACCAATGGGGAGCCAGGATAACAATGTAGCGTCTCACTGTTTTGGCAGGCTTTTACTAGCTCAATATATTGAGCCAACTCAGTAGGTGGGTGGGGAGCCTTTAGCAGTGTGGCGATACCGGTCTGGTATTCCTTAGAGCGTTGAGTTTCTTCACGTCTGAGATCATAACTTCCTATCCCCGCGTGGGTGTCAATATAGCAGAAACCTTTGTCTTTTTGCTTAAATGAGTTGATTACAACCATTAAAAGGCTATGTTTGAAAACGTCAGCAAAGCTGCCAACATGGTAAAAATGTCTGTAGTTCATGAGCTCATACGCTGTATAGTGGTGATTGATTTTGGCGTATTGGCCAGTTAAAAGCAACCCACAACAGCTCCAGCGCCAGGTTTAAAGCGCTTGTAATGCACACTAGAAGTTGTTATTGTACAGTCAATCAGGCATAGTCTTAACTGCTTCTGGGCCTCTAGTGCGCCCGGCGGCAAATAATATTATGGTTGCTGTGGCCTATTAAACGTGCTAGGATTGCGGGTTTTTAGGGTGGAATACCGAGTGGAGTGCTCAAAATGCCTAAGTTGAAAGTGAAAAGTGGCGCTAAAAAGCGCTTTAAAGTGACTGCTGGTGGAATAAAACGTCGTAGGGCGTTCCGCAATCACATATTGACCAAGAAAAGTACGAAGCTTAAACGCCATTTACGTGGCCTAAGTCTTCTTGGACCGAGTGACGTTAAATCAGCACGACGGATGTTGGCTTTACAATAGCCTAAGAATGGAGAGAGAAAATGCCTAGAGTCAAACGTGGTGTCACGGCGAGAGCAAGACACAAGAAAGTTTTAAAGCTAGCTAAGGGCTATTACGGCGCTCGTAGTCGCGTCTATCGCGTTGCCAAGCAAGCTGTGATTAAAGCAGGTCAGTACGCTTATCGCGATCGTAAAGCTCGTAAGCGCGTCTTTAGAAGCTTGTGGATTGTGCGTATTAACGCCGCAGCTCGCCAGTTTGGTTTGTCGTACAGTCGTTTTATCAATGGCTTGCAACGCGCTAGTATTGGGCTCGATCGTAAAGTATTAGCTGATATGGCAGTACATGATCATGATGGTTTTGGTCGCTTAGCTGAAATGGCAAAAGCGGCGCTTGCCAAATAAACTAATGAGTTTAGAAAAAAAGCCGCTTTGCGGCTTTTTTTTTGTAGTTATGACTATAGATTTTTTATCTCATACATGCAGTGAGGAATAATTCCATGCAACAGGATCTGGAGAATATGGTATCAGAGGCTCATAAGGCCATTAATGCTGTGGAAGATTTGCAGGCTCTCGATGAGGTTCGAGTAAAATACTTAGGAAAAAAAGGTACTCTAACGGATCTTCTTAAGGGGCTCTCTAGTTTATCAGCTGACGAACGTCCTTTAGTAGGGCAGCGAGTCAATGATGCCAAGGATCAAATTAAAGAACAAATTAATCGTCGTAATGATGATTTGCGGAATCAGGTATTGCAGAAAAAATTAGCCAGTGAGCGAATTGACGTTACCTTGCCAGGACGTGGCGAAGAGGTAGGTACAGCTCATCCACTTAATCAAGTACGTGAACGTGTAGAAACCATTTTTAAATCTATGGGTTTTAAGGTGGTAGAGGGGCCAGAAATAGAAACCGAGTATTATAATTTCACCGCTTTAAATATTCCGGAGCATCATCCCGCACGTGCCATGCAAGATACCTTTTATTTAGAAGATGGCAATTTATTACGTACGCATACTTCACCTATTCAAATCCGATTAATGGAAGCCAATAAGCCTCCATTTCGTATCATAACTCCAGGACGCGTTTTTCGAAATGAGTATGACCATACACATACACCGATGTTCCACCAAATTGAAATGTTACTTATTGACGATCACACAACTTTTGCCAATCTCAAAGGTTTGTTAACAGACTTTTTACATCAATTTTTCGAGTCTGAATTTGCCCTGCGTTTTAGAGCGTCTTATTTTCCTTTTACCGAGCCTTCTGCTGAAGTTGATATCCAATGTGTTAAATGTCAAGGCGCAGGGTGTCGCGTATGTAAGGGCACTGGTTGGTTAGAAATTTTAGGTTGTGGCATGGTGCATCCGAATGTATTGGCCGCATGCCATATCGATAGTGAGCGTTATCAGGGATTTGCAGCCGGCATGGGTTTAGAGCGTTTAGCGATGCTACGTTATGGCATTGATGATATTCGTTTATTGTTTGAAAACGACCTGCGTTTCTTGCGTCAATTTTGACTTTTAGGATGGAGTGAATATGAAATTTAGTGAGCAATGGCTGCGACAGTGGGTGAATCCCCCCATAGATACAAAAACATTATGTGATCAATTGACCTTAGCTGGATTAGAGGTTGATTCTATTACACCGGTTGCAGCTGTATTTAACAATGTGGTGGTCGGTGAA
>JBGSSQ010000062.1:0-5971 GCA_041736975.1 Gammaproteobacteria bacterium | reverse complement strand
AAATGCCAAATGATGGTGGCGCCATTGTCCTATTTTGGTGTTGATTCGCGTGCGGGCTTTATTAGAATTACCTGTAGCGATGTGTTGCATGTGGAGGCCTTGATTGAGCGTTTGCAGGATGTCTTGCATAGGCTTCGTTCGCAAAAATGTGAGCTACTCAAAGAGAATGTGTGTGAGAAACTGATGCAGCTCAATCAAAAAGATCCTGATTTAGCAGTGGCTTTAGTGAATGAATTTAATAGGCATGAGCTTGCCACTATTACGCTAACACAGAAAAGCACTACTTGCTCAATTAATCCCAGCTTGTCAGCATTAAGCTTAAAGAGGCTCGCTAAACAGTTGCATGAATTGTCTTTAACAGTGGGTGCCAAATTTATCCTCGCTGTACCAGGAGCCAAGGTAGAGGCAGAAAATAAAATCGTTAAGTTAATCAAAGGGGCGTTAGAGAAAAATGACGCCAAAAGATTTTATCAGGATGTAGGTAAAATGTGGTGCTTATGGGTGGATAATTTTATTGAAGAGCAGGATCAAGTGCAAAAAAAGAGTTTGTCACCGCTGAAATGCTTGCAACTATACCCTGGTTGGAAGCGCTTTTTTACAGCCTTATGTGATGAGTATAGAAATAAGGGGTATACTGCTCGAAAAAGTTCGCCAGCATTTGATGTTCAAAAATTTACGGATAAGCTTGTTAAAGAAGTAAAATTTTTGAATGAACAATATGAACTTATGTTGGATAATCGCTTCAGTGAAAGGTTATCTCGATCAAGTTGTGAACTGACTGATGTTGAGGATACGCAAGGCTCGGCTACTACTGGCACGCAGTCATCCGAAGATAGCCCCGTCTCTGCATCGCCTCCAGATGAAGAATCGACTATAGTGCAGCTGATGTGTAAATTTCAATTTACAAAAAGTAATAATGCGACAAAAGACATAGAAGGGTCGTCACCAGCTGCTGTCGACTGTGAAGTTAAAGCCCGATCACATTTTGCCAACTAAAAAGTCTAGTGCTTGATGTTTCTTGTGGATTGGTGAACATGGTTCTTTGATTGATATTCTTGATAAAAGCCTAGTAGTATTGTTTTCGAGCTGCCAGTCACCCTTTCTTAGTGATGATTGACAGCTCTAGAGTCAATTACTCACGTACAAGTTCTAGTTTTGTTTTTCCTGTAGCTGCGCGCGCGCCAAGAGTGATATCAGTGCTTACGCGTTTAATGGTGAAATGTGTATTAGGGTATACATTGCCATCAAAAAAGACATCATGGTAGCTATCACGCAATATTAAATGAATGGCGTCGAATTGAAAGTTGGTGGTAATCTTATTGATTGATTCAAAAGGATATAAGACATCGTCATCTCGGATGTTCATATTGTAAAATTCTACGGTGGTGAAAACCACGCTGTTTGATTTGTTGGTAAGGCTGATGTTGGCATCAAAAATAACGCGATCATCGGGGTTGCCGTAGTGCCAGGTTTTTCCACGTGCAGTCATTGCTTGGCTAGAGGCTCCCGTTAGCACTTTAGTTTGAACGTTTTTTTGAATGCTCACTTTTGGTGCGGTTTCTGCAAATGCTATGCTGCTGGAAAGTAGTAGTGCGGCAGAAGTGGCAAGTAATGTGTTCTTTGACAATTTCATTATCGTATCTCCTTGGTGATGTATAAACTCAATTCACAGAAAAATTTTTGTGAATTGCTGATGCAGTATAACGATACGAAGTGGCGAGAGTCGCTACTTAACGATTATTGTTATGCTGCTCATTCTCAAAAAATTGTATTATAGGTTGGAAATGATTGTTCATTTCCATGTTCTTTTTATACAGTGCTTCACTTAATTTGTCAAGGTAGTCGGCTGCGCCGATTTTGTGTATTAGGGTGATATTTTTTTTAAGTAGAGCGCTGGTCTTTTCACTTAAAGGCATGCACAGTAGCTGTACACTTTCAACGATAGCACGCGAGGCTTGTTGATCTGGCTGTGTTATTTTGTCGTTGTCAAATTGGTGGGCGCTGATGTGCTTTTTTATGTTTTTATGGAATTCATCGATACCGGAATATTCGCTGGCGCTAATATTTTGATTCACAAGCCACGATTCGATGTCATACAAAATACGATTTGCGATATGAAATAAATCGACATCCGATAGGTGACGTAATTCCTGTCGTTTAATATGCAATGTTCGTACTTTGGCTGCATAGGTGCTTTGCGTGACATGTCGCCTAAGTATTTTTTTATAATCATTAATGTAGCTACGCGTTTTAATTGAAAATGGTGACATATTAATGTTACCCCTTATGTTTATTGCTTCTAGTATACGCTTCAATTCTTAATGGAATATTAAGTGCTCAGAATTTTTTTGAGTATAAACAGGGGGGCAGCTGTTAGTGAGAGCTCGTTTGGATGAGCTCCAATTCGTACTGTGCTAAGCAATGGGTTTCTTTGATCATAAAAAAGCTAGAAACCAAACCCATAATGCCACACACAGGCACCATGAGCAGTGCCATGCGATAATTATCAAGAGAGTATTGACGGATGCCATTGATGATGCCGCCATCCCAACAAAAATCCAGTATGTAGCCAACGAAGGGCATTAAGATCATGCCTCCGGCTATCACAGCCATGTTATTGAAGCCCACAGCAGTACCAGCTACTGCGGGTGGGTGAATATCCTGAATGACACCAAATGTGACGGTTTGTGCACCTGCTGCACAACCAAATAAAAACAGGGTAATGATCATCAGTGGCCAAGAGAGAGGGGCGTAGATAACCGCAATGGAGGTGACTAAGTTGAGGGCGGCCAACCACCTTAGCGGGCTATTTCGGCTGTTGATGCGGTTAGAGAACCACCCTGCCAGTGGGCTGCCAATAGCGGTCCCTAACCAGGCCGCTATCATGGCTTGAGAGGCGACAGTGCTGGTTGTGCCATAGAGCTTCATGATGAATGGAACGCCCCATAGTCCAGGGAGTATAGAAATGGGTGTCCAGGTGCTAAATGCATAAACGGCAACCGCCCAGGTTTGTTTGCTGCCGAGGACGCGTCTTAACCGCTGCCCTTCATTGTCGTAGCGTTTAATGTTTAATGAGTGTTTAGCCACATTAATGGGGGTTTCCGGGGCGTCACGAATCAATAATCCCAGCAGTAGAGCCAAAATTAGTCCCCCTAGTGCCGACCAAACGGCTGTTGGGCGCCAGCCAAATTTTTCAGCCAGTAGGGCGATGGGGGTCTCACCTGCTATAGCGCCCATGCTGCCCATAAATTGCACTAAGCCGGCGATCATGGCGTAATACTTGGCGGGATACCAGCGTGAGGCAAGTAACAGAGCGCCAATAAATGAGAAGGCGGAGGTGAAACCAATAACCCAACGGGCAGCGCAGGCGATGTAGAAATTGTCGGTGAGTCCGAAAACAAGGGCGCTGGCGCCACAGAAAAACACCGAGGTGGTTAGCAGCACCCTAGGACCGAAGCGGTCATAGAGTAAGCCCGCCGGTATTTGCATGGGGGTATAGCCAAAGAAGAAGAGTGAGCCTATAAGGCCAAGACCGCCGGCGTCAGTATTGAAGCTGCGCATGAGTTCATCTGTTATGGCGCCCGGCATTACCCTTAGGTAGAATTCGTAAACATAGAATAGGCTGGCAAGGCCCACTATAATGAGCGGCGTTAAAGCGGTACTGCCGCCTACTTTTTGTTGACTAGCGCTCATTCGATTCCTCTTCTTCACACCAAAATCGCCGCAGTATACAATACAATTGTGGCAGTGTAGAGTGTTATTTCTTCTGTGTTTATTGGATGGAGTGCCGCTAGGGCGCCTGATAGGGAGTGTTTGAATGATTGATTTTATTGGGAAGTGTCTGCGGCCTTTGTTTAGGGTGTTGGATTACTTAGTGCCTTTCGTCGATCTCCTGGTTCGGCTTTGGGTTGCAAAGATTTTTTTTGTTGCTGGCTTGACGAAAATTGAAAGCTGGGATACCACGCTTCAATTATTTGAATATGAGTATCATGTTCCTCTGCTCTCCACTGAGCTTGCGGCGTTGGTGGGAACTGTTGCAGAACTCATACTGCCAGTGTTACTGGTTTTGGGTTTGGGTGGTCGTGTTTGTATTGCCACTTTCTTTATCTATAATATGATGGCCGTTATTTCCTATCACTATCTGTGGACACCTGATGGTGCTTTGGGGCTTGATCAGCATATTAATTGGGGACTTTTATTGGCGCTGATGATGACGCGTGGTTTTAGTCGATTTTCACTTGATTATTGGATAAGTAAAAAGTATGGCTATTTGGTCGAAAAACAAACCACATAAAGTGGAGGTGCAGCGTCGATTGCCTGCGCATTTTTACATTAATGCACGTGTGGGCATTAAAATGCCTTCAGCATTTCGTGATATTTTTTTTCACCCGGCTAGTATGACTTCAATTTTAAATCAGCTGAATAATGCAAAAATTAGTGTTGAAATGTTAGCGCATCATTGGCAAAAACCTCACGACAGCGAATGGCAATGTCTGCAAAAAAAAGAAAGTTGGGGTATTGGTCGCGATGTTGTTTTGCATGGCGTTAATGAGCCCTGGATGTATGCTAGGACGTTTATTCCAGAGTCGGTGGTGAGATCTCAAGGCACCGCTTTTTCTGCGCTGGGTGAACGCCCGTTAGGTGAGATACTTTTTTCACATCCACTGTGTCGTCGGGGTAATTTTAATGTGGCTTTTTTAAGGCCGGGTCATAGGGAATATCATATTTGTGTGCAGCATTTGAAGGAAACACCGGAATATTTGTGGGCACGACACTCACTGTTTACACTTCCTGCTGGAGAAATATCGTTACTTGAAGTTTTTTTTCCTTCATTAGAGAAGGCCGCTATAAATCGAAGCATTCAATAATGAGTTGTTTGTGCAAAAAAAAATTATCAGCCTATACCCGGCTGATGCGACTTGATAAACCCATTGGAATGTTATTATTACTGTGGCCTACTCTCTGGGCATTGTGGTTTGCGGCGCGTGGTGTTCCACCTATTTCAATATTAATTATTTTTGTTGCGGGTGTTGTGTTAATGCGCAGTGCCGGTTGTGTCATAAATGATATTGTGGATAGGCCATTTGATGGCTACGTCGCGCGCACAAAAAAAAGACCCTTAGTGACGGGGTTCATCAAATTAAAAGAAGCTCAAATATTGTTGCTGGTTTTATGCGCCTTCTCGTTGATTTGTGTGCTGTTTTTAAATTGGTTAACGCTCGCACTGTCCGTGGTAGGGCTCTTCTTGACAATTCTCTATCCCTACATGAAGCGAGTAACCTATTGGCCGCAGGTGATTTTAGGGATGGCATTTGCGTGGAGTGTGCCCATGGCCTATGCCGCCGTATTGGGCTATTGCCCGTGGGAGGCCTTAGCTTTGTTTGCTATTACCCTGGTGTGGACAGTCTCTTATGATACTATTTATGCGATGGTTGATCGCGATGATGATCTTGTCATCGGCATAAAATCAACAGCTGTGAGATTGCAACAATATGATATATATTTTGTGACCGCTTTACACGTACTAGTGCTATTAGGTTTTTTTGTTTTTGCCATAATGCAGCAATTGAGCTTTTTCTTTTATCCTGTCTTGGGTGTTGCAGCCAGTTTTGTTGTTTACCAGTGGACGCTGATTCGAGATCGCCAGCCAGAAAAATGTTTTAAAGCATTTTTAAATAATCATTGGTTTGGTGCGGTTATTTTTTTGGGTGTGGTTATCTCAATCCCTTGATTTTAATTATTATTTAAACTGAGTAGTCATTGTTTGGCGCGACCATGCTCAAGATTTATTCCGTAGCGCTTATTTTTATCCTTGACACTGAGTCTGTGCCTGCTATAGTGCCCTCTGACATCGGCAGTCAGTTAAGATCAATAAGGAAAGCCGCTTTCTCAACCTGTAAAAATATACAGGGCCTAGTTCTTACTGACGTGAGGCTGGGTTTCACTCATCAATGGCATCAGCCACACCCAG
>JBGSSQ010000035.1:0-6848 GCA_041736975.1 Gammaproteobacteria bacterium | reverse complement strand
TGAATCAGCCATCGGTCTAGCAATTTTAGTGGTGTTATATCGTAAGCGCGGCACAATCAATGTCGCTGAACTTGATACGTTGAAGGGTTAACTTGTGGCAAATACACTTTATCATTATGCATTAGTCGCCTTACTGGCTCCTTTGTTTGGCTGTCTAGTGGCAGGACTTTTTGCAAAAAAAATCAGTATAAAAGCAGCGCAAGGCGTCACTATAGCCGGTGTTGCCATAGCATTTTTCTGCGCGTTGATGCTATTGAAATGGGTTATGTTCGATCACGTTGCACCCTATAACGAGACTGTTTATGTTTGGGGAACATCAGGTAATTTAAGCTTGAATGTCGGTTTTCTGATTGATCAACTGACTGTGCTAATGATGACCATAGTGACCTTTGTTTCGCTATTAGTGCACATCTACAGTATTGGTTATATGGAAGGTGATCCAGGCGTTAAACGTTTCTTCGCTTATATGTCATTATTTACCTTTGGTATGTTATCGCTGGTAATGGCCAATAATTTTCTCTTACTGTTTTTTGGTTGGGAAACGGTGGGGCTTGTGTCCTATCTGTTGATTGGTTTCTGGTTTAAAAAAGATTCTGCGGCTTTGGGAGGCTTTAAAGCGTTTATCGTCAATCGAATTGGTGACTTTGGTTTTTTACTGGGCATCGCGGTAATATTAAGTTATTTCGGTTCTCTGGATTATGCCACAGTGTTTGCTGAGGCCCCTAAGCTCAGCGGATCGACAATAGCCTTAATCCCTAATGTAGAGTGGTCAGTTCTGACCGTGACGTGTTTACTATTATTTATTGGTGCTATGGGTAAATCGGCGCAATTACCGTTGCATATCTGGTTGCCTGAATCAATGGAAGGCCCCACCCCCATTTCTGCATTAATTCATGCGGCTACCATGGTGACGGCGGGCGTCTATATGGTGGCGCGTATGTCACCACTCTTTAACCTCAGCCCTACGGCTTTATCTGTAGTGATGATTATAGGTGCTACAGGTGCTTTATCTCTTGGCTTATTGGCTGTAGTAGAAGATGATATTAAGCGTGTTGTGGCTTTTTCTACTATGTCACAGCTGGGTTATATGATGGCAGCGAATGGAGCCGGCGCGTATGAAGCGGGTATTTTTCATCTAGCCACGCATGCTTGTTTCAAAGCCTTATTATTCTTGGGTGCAGGTTCAGTGATTATGGCTATGCACCACGAACAAAATTTGCACAAAATGGGTGGGTTGCGTAAATATATGCCTATCACTTTTCTGACCTTTTTAGTGGGAACTTTAGCTATCACCGCTATCCCCCCATTCTCTGGATTTTTCTCTAAAGATACGATTATTGAAGCAGTATATGAATCACACATATCTGGCGCTTTTTATGCTTATTGCTGTTTATTAATAGGTGCTTTTGTCACAGCGCTTTATTCATTTAGGGCTTTGTTTCTAGCCTTTTATGGCAAGGAGCGTATGGGGGAAGAGGCGCGTCATCATTTGCATGAGTCGCCGTTTACCATAACCGTCCCGTTGATTTGTTTGGCGATTCCATCTGTGCTTTTAGGCTTAGTGATGGTGAGTTCAATGCTGTTTTCACAACCTGGACTGATGGGCCAAGCAATACCTGTTATTCCTGAGTTGGATGTGTTGGGAGAGCTTGCTGCCCATTATCATGGTGTAGTACCCATGATTTGGCATAGTCTGTTTGGTTTGACCTTTTGGTTCACTATGGCAGGATTGGCGACGGCATGGTATTGCTATATACAGCATCCAGAAGTGCCTGCACAGTTTGCACAGCGGTTTTCCGCAGTGAGATACGTACTGTTGAAGCGCTATGGTTTCGATGCATTTAATGATCTGGTTTTTGTTCGCGGTACGCGAATGTTGAGTAACTTTTTCTACTATTTTGCTGATGCTAAAGTGATAGACAGTTGGTTAGTAAATGGTTCGGGTCGTGGTGTACAGCGAGTGGCTGGTATAGTGCGACGGGTACAATCCGGTTATTTATATCATTATGCCTTTGCCATGATTTTGGGCGTCCTGGCATTATTGGTGTGGTTAGTATTGCGTTAAGGTGTGTCAAGTATGTTAACAAATTTACCCTTACTGAGTCTGCAGATTTGGTTGCCTGTGGTTGCTGCCATAGCGGTGCTATTGTTAGGCAAATTAGGAATGGAAACGCTGGGGCGAGTGGTAGCGATTGCTGCCGTCTTTGTGTGTTTAATTTTATGCATACCCTTGTATGCAGATTTTGACACAACCACTTACGCTTACCAGTTTAGAGAAACACTGGATTGGATCCCTGCATTCAAAATAAAATATGATATAGGGGTTGATGGTATAGGCATGCCTCTGGTGATATTGACAGTCTTTACGTCTTTAATTGTCATTCTCGCCGCTTGGAAATCAATACAGCACAAAGCCACACAATATTTAGCGACTTTTCTTATTCTGCAAGCAATGACAGTCGGTGTGTTTGTTGCCGTCGATGCGCTTTTGTTTTATGTATTCTGGGAAGCTATGTTGATTCCTATGTATTTGGCGATAGGAATTTGGGGAAGCAAAAACCGCTCGTATGCTGCCATAAAGTTTTTCTTATATACGTTTTTAGGCTCGGCTTTAATGTTAATTGTCATGCTGTATTTAGGGTTGAAAGCGGATAGCTTTTCTATACCAGACTTCTATGGTATTAGCCTAACAATGACAGAGCAGATGCTGATATTCTTTGCCTTTTTGTTGGCTTTTGCAGTCAAAGTGCCTATGTGGCCGGTGCATACCTGGCTACCTGATGCTCATACCGAAGCACCTGCTGGTGGTTCTGTCATTTTGGCGGCGTTGATGTTGAAAGTCGGTGGCTATGGATTTTTTAGATTTAGTCTGCCAATTGCACCCGACGCGTCACATGCATTAGATTGGCTTATGATTGCACTTTCATTGGTGGGCATTGTTTACATTGGTTTGATTGCACTCGCACAAACTGACATGAAACGTTTGATTGCTTACTCATCAGTTGCCCATATGGGGTTTGTCACCTTGGGTTGCTTCATGATTTATATGATTGTTCATACCTCGGGTAATCCTCGTGATGCCAATATGAGTCTTGAAGGCGCTATGGTACAGATGATCTCACATGGTTTTGGATCGGGCGCGCTTTTCTTGGGATTTGGTATGTTATATGAAAGACTGCATACTCGTGAGATACAAAGTTTTGGCGGTATCGCTAATACTATGCCGGTATTTGCAGCCCTATTCATGGTATTTGCAATGTCCAACGTAGGACTACCAGGTACCAGTGGTTTCGTGGGTGAGTTCATGGTTATTTTAAGTGCTTTTAAGGCAAACTTCTGGATCGCTTTTGCCGCTGCACTAACACTGATTATCGGCGCTAGCTACACCTTATGGATGTATAAGCGAGTGTTTTATGGTGAAGTGACCAGCGAAAAAGTGGCTGCACTCAAAGATGTGAGTTGGTTGGAATGGTCTGTTTTGATGATGCTGGTTTTTGCAATATTCTTAGTGGGTTTTTATCCAGAATCATTGCTGCGCGTGATGCACACATCAATTGATCATCTTGTACAGTTAAGTTTACAGACTAAGTTATAACGAGGTACGTTAGTTATGTCCTATGATATCCCTAATTTTGTTCCAGTGATCCCAGAACTGACAGTGTTCAGTTTGGGAACATTGGCATTGTTGGTACAAGCCTTCTGGGGCCAACAACGTCCAGCAATAACGTATGGTTTTGTTCAATTGACAATCCTGCTAACAGGATTTTTCACCTTAGGCTATTTATACGACCCCACAGTGCTGACTTTTGAGGGTATGTTTATCCTTGATAAATTAGCTGTTATTTTAAAGCTATTCATTGAGTTATCCGTTTTTCTTTGTTTTGTTTATTCACGTGTCTATTTAGCTGATAACAACATGCCACGCGGGGAATACTATATTTTAGGGTTGTATTCAATGTTAGGCATGATGGTTTTGGTTTCATCCCATCATTTTTTGACTTTATATTTGGGTGTTGAGTTGATGGCTTTACCCGTATACGCGATGGTAGCCATGAAGCGTGAGTCAGGTTTCGCTGCTGAAGCTGCCATGAAATATTTTATTATTGGTGCTATGGCGAGTGGGTTGCTACTCTATGGTATTTCTATGATGTATGGCGCTACTGGTAACTTGGAATTTTCAGCAGTCGCTTTGGCTATAGCCAATACTGCTCCAGAACAGCAGCTTATTCTAGTTTTTGGTTTAGTGTTTATAATGGTAGGCATTGCATTTAAATTAGGTGCTGTACCATTCCATATGTGGTTGCCTGATGTGTATCAGGGCTCTCCTAACCCAGTGACTTTATTCATCGCCAGTGGTACCAAAATAGCCGCTTTTGCAATGGTGATACGCTTACTAGTTGATGCAATGCCCTCACTACAAGTTGAGTGGCAGCAGATCTTAATTGCGATGGCTATTTTATCCATGGGCTTGGGGAATTTTGCTGCGATTGTTCAAACTAATATTAAACGAATGCTAGCCTATTCTTCCATTGCACATATGGGCTATATGATATTAGGCGTGATTGCGGCTACTCAACAAGGTTATGCCGCCTCAACTTTTTATATTATCACCTATAGCATGATGACATTGGGTGCGTTCGGATTATTAGTGCTAATGAGTAAAGCTGGTTATGAAGTAGAAAAAATTTCAGACTTCAAGGGTTTAAATACACGTAATCCTTGGTTAGCTTTTATGATGCTTATTATGATGTTTTCTATGGCAGGTGTGCCACCGCTGGTCGGTTTCTGGGCAAAAGTGGGTGTGTTAAAAGCCTTGGTTCAGGTTGATTTAGTATGGTTGGCCGTGCTTGCGTTGTTATACGCTATTGTCGGTGCGTATTATTACATTCGAGTTGTGAAAGTAATGTACTTTGAGGAGCCCGATTCAGCAGACTCTTTTAGCGTTTCAGGTGAAATGCAATTTGCACTAGGTGTCAACGGTATGGCTGTTTTAGGGTTGGGTTTGTTTCCTGGTGCTTTATTTCAATTATGTCAATCCGCTTTTATGTGAGAATATAGACTATGAGTGAGCAAGATTGCCCGCAGCCTCCCAAGTTTATCAGTGGCAATAAAAGAGCTAATCAATGGGCTATGTTTGTGCATTTTTCTTTGTTTGCCGGTATTTTTGTGCCTTTCGCAGGTTTGGTTTTGCCTATAGTATTATGGCAGATTAAAAAAAATGAATATCCATTCGTTGATGTTCACGGTAAAATTGTAGTCAACTGGCTCATCAGTCTGTTGATTTACTCTGTGTTATCACTACTTACAGTAGGGATTTATGGGTTGGGCATTCTAGGGCTTTTAGGTTGTATCTTCCAAATCGTTGCGGGTATTAAAGCAAATCAAGGCGAGGTTTGGGAATACCCGATATCAATTAAATTTGTCCGTTAGCCTCAATTGTTTAAAGTGTTCTAAAATCAACCACTAGTTCTTCTCCCATCTGAATATCACGGTTGGTATAGAACTGAAAGTTTTTATCGCGATAAATATTGGGTGAGTGTGAGTAGTTTAGGTACCAGTAAATGGCCATTTGATTAAATTTAGCTGGGAGCCAATAGCCATGTTCATTATCTTGCACAGTGGGTATACCATACCATTGAGAGAAAGCCAGCATGGTAGGGTTATTGGCTGCTTCGGCTTTTGTAATAAATCTAATCTCCGTTAGTGGGTCTCTTATTTGTAAGAACGTGCCTTTGGCTATCCCGTGAGTGGTAAATACGCCGACCCCGGCTATTGTAGAGGGTTGCACTCTAAAAGAGAGTTCATTGGTCTCGGTTAGAATCTGAGGATTGCCCGAGATAATAGTGGGGAACTCTGTCATAAGACATCCTTATTCAAAAATGCAGTAGGGACGTTGCTAATACTTTAATGTACTCAGTCCACCATCTACAGTTAGTACTTGTCCTGTAATCCAGTTGTTATCTGCGGCCAACAAAAAATTAATTGCATTAGCAATATCGCCAGGCTCTCCAAGGCGTTGCAGGGGGTGTAAACCTTGTGAGTATTCTAAGCCACGTTGGTTTTTAAAGATATGTTCTGTCAATCCAGTGTGAACTAATCCTGGTGCGACGCAATTAAAGCGTAAGGCTTGTTTAGCATAACTGCATGCAGCTGATTTCATTAGGCCTTCTACACCAGACTTAGCGGCAGAGATAGCTTCATGATTAGCAAAACCCAAGTGAGCTGCTGCAGTTGATAGTAGTACTACACTCGTTGGGTAGCCAGTTTGGTGTTTTGCTATTGCACGTACAACGGCAAATGCTGAAGTCAAATTGGTGTTTATGCAATTTATCCAGTCTTGTTGACTGAGTAAATGGGCGGGCTTGAGGACAATTGAGCCAACAAGATTCACCACTCCATCAACTTGTCCTATGTGGTCATGTACTTTTACAAGGGTTGCATCGACCTGGGTAATATCAGTTAGGTCGCAGCAGGCATAAGGTTGTTGTAGCTCAGCAGAGAGGGCTTTTAATTTGGCTTCATCACGCCCGACTAAATAGACTGAGTGTCCGTTTTGTACTAATAAGCGCGATAGTGCTTGGCCTATACCGCCATAGGCGCCGAAAATGAGATGCTTTTGTAACTTCATCAGTACAGACCTCTTGTAGTGCTTGTCAATAATGTTAACATAGTGTTAGTATTTTTCAAATAAGCATTTTGCCCAGGCTTTAAATCGGGTACATTTTTGTGATGTATGTAAAGCATTATAGAGTGAGCATGAAAATATTACGTGTCATTTTCGGTGATCAGCTGAGTCTCAAGAATTCAGTACTTACTGGTATGGATAAGAAAAACGATACTGTGCTTAT
>JBGSSQ010000028.1:0-8012 GCA_041736975.1 Gammaproteobacteria bacterium | reverse complement strand
AAGCCACCAGTGCGATCAGCAAACGGTCTGCATGGCCCTTGGAGAGATGTAAGCCATCAGCAATGAAATCAAACAAACTTAATGAAACACCGACGAATGAAGTCGAGATGACGAAAAGTGCCAAGGTGCTAGAAAGCGAGGCGATAAAATGATTTTGTAACAAAAATTCAAGGGCATTGGTGCAACCGGTTTCTGGGCTACTAGAGTGTAAAATAGCGCTCATTCCATGTGGGCCATTCAAAGGTATAATGCCCAAAATTGCGAGCTCCCAAAAAATATAAATTAGTAGTGGGATAGTGCTACCAATAATAATTGCTTTTACTAGGCGCTTAACATCACTGTTTAAATAAGTTCTTAAACTGGGAATAATAATTTGATAACCAAATGCGGTGACAACGACAGGAAGAGCCAGCCACAAGCCATTAAAATGCGTATTGTACAAATTGCTGAGTTCTATGTGGGGTATAGAAATGCCGATCAATCCTGAATACGACAAGACGAAACCTAAGATGAGAAAACGATTAATGTAATCTATTAAGCGTGTTCCTAACTACAGCAAGAAGGCGAAAATACTCACCAAAAATAGAGTGGAGCTCCAGATTGGCGGTGTACTGCCTATCCAGTGTTGTGCGGCAGCATCTAATAGCGAATTCATGCCTGAAAGATAAGCGGCCATTAAACAATAGAGCAGGAAAAGATAGGATAGACTGGCAATGATTTCCCCAGTGCGGCCCAAGGTTTCTTTGGTCATGGAAATAATATTGGCGCCTGCAGGTAGCCATAAATTGACTTCTAGTAGCAGTAGGGCAGAGTAAAGTGTGACTAGCCAACAAGAGGTGAAAAGAACAATAGCCGCTAAAAAACCATATTGGGCGGTAATTACTGGTAAGGCCAACATGCCGGCGCCGATGGAAGTGCCGGCGATAAGTAATACCGCGCCTAGTAATTTATTGCCCTGTCTCATTGAGAATTGGTTCTCTGCAATTCAGTTTGCTCTTGAGTCATGAGATGGAATCTCATCGGTGATGGCATGTTGCGAAAAGCATCTCTACTGCCACCCGTTCCACAGATAATGATAGTGCCGTAATCAAGAAGTCGTCCTGGTATGCTTTGAACAACTTGTATGCTCTCTATTCTTGATAACAAAACTTCCATGGTGGTGCGCTGCACTAAGCCGATTTTGACAATAACACGTTTATTGGTTATGCCATATTCAGAAGAAATATATTGAACATAAGCCATTACACCGCTAAAAACTGCGCCCGCTAGGCCGAGAAAACTAAAAATCAAATAGAAAGGCTTATAGCCTGCAAGAGTTATTTGGCCAATCCAAGTAAAAGGCAGTACAAATAAGGATAATAGCATCACAATAAACCAAGCGATTGCAGGAGAGAAAATGATCCAATGAGGGTGCGTGCGATAAACAACGTTTTCACCAGACATCAAAGATTGATTGATATAACTGAAATCCATAACATAGTCTCTCAATAATTAAAAAAAGAACACGAAATTATTTAGTGGACGCCTCAGCTGATTCAATATTTCTAAAACCGCGTGGCAACATGTTGCCACGACGGCCACGTTCACCATGATAATAGGCTAAATCGGCTGCCTTTATCTTGAGATGCCTCTTTCCTGAATGCAAAATAAGATCATTTTTCTCATTGAGAATCGCAATAGCCACTAAAAATTCTTCTCTGCTGGCAACGCGGGCAGAAGGAATGCTCATGATTTTATTGCCCTTACCTCTAGGCAATTTAGGGAGATCGGCAAGAGGGAATAATAACATTCTACCTTCGTTGCTGATTGCGGCTAGGTATTGTGATTTAAGCTCAGATATAAATTGTGGTGTGAGCACTTTAGCACCTTTAGGTAAAGACAAAAGTGATTTACCCGCGCGATTTTTACTGACCAGATTTTCCAGTTCTGTAATAAACCCATATCCCGCATCCGAAGCAATCAGATAAAGCTGGCTCATTTCGCCGGTCATTAAGGCTTCAAAAGTAGCGCCGGGTTCAGGTTTTAATCGACTGGTTAGTGGCTCGCCTTGGCCACGTGCTGAAGGCAGACTGTGTCCTGGTAAGCTATAGCTGCGACCAGTAGAGTCTAGAAAAATCGCTGGCAGAGTGCTGCGTCCCAACGCTTGCACTTTAAAGCGGTCACCCGCTTTATAGTTCAGCTGCGTGCCATCCACTTCATGGCCTTTGCCCGCTCTAATCCAACCTTGGGCTGATAGAATAATAGTGATAGGTTCGGCAGCCAGCATCTGATCTTCACGTATCGCTTGCGCTTCTGCTCGTTTAACAATAGCGGATCGACGATCATCGCCGTATCTTAAGCTATCTGCTTCAATTTCTTTACGAATAAGCTTTCTTAATCGACGGGTAGAGCCTAAAATCTTTTCCAGTTCGTCACGTTCTTTGCTCAGTTCGTCTTGTTCACCGCGAATATTCATTTCTTCGAGTTTAGCCAAATGCCGTAATTTTAACTCTAAAATAGCTTCGGCTTGATCGTCGGATAAATTAAAGCGACTCATCAAAACGGGTTTGGGTTTGTCTTCCTGACGAATGATAGCAATCACTTCATCTATATTAAGAAAAGCGATCATTAAACCATCAAGAATATGCAAGCGTGCAAGCACCTTGTCCAATCGGTGTTGTAAGCGGCGTCTCACTGTTTCTTGGCGATATTCTAACCATTCATTCAAAATTGTCAGAAGCCCTTTCACTTGTGGTCGACCATCTAGGCCAATCATATTTAAATTAACACGGTAATTACGCTCGAGATCAGTGGTGGCAAACAAATGCGCCATGAGTCCATCGGTGTCGACGCGATTGGATTTGGGTGTGATAACAAGACGTACTGGATTTTCATGGTCAGATTCATCACGTAAATCGGCGACCATCGGTAATTTTTTGGCCTGCATTTGCCCGGCGATTTGCTCTAAAATCTTAGCCGGTGAGGCTTGGTGGGGTAGGGCGGTGATGATAATGTCCCCATCCTCAAGATTAAATATCGCACGTTGTTTAATGGAACCCGTACCCTGTTTATACAGTTCAATGATGTCACTTCGCGGTGTAATAATTTCAGCGCCGGTCGGGTAGTCGGGACCTTGGATGATGTCGCAGATATCTTTGAGCGAGGTGTTAGGAGCATCGAGCAATTGAATGCAGGCTTGGGCCACTTCTCTTAAATTATGGGGGGGGATATCTGTTGCCATACCCACCGCAATGCCAGTAGTACCGTTGAGTAATACATTGGGCAGTCGGGCTGGTAAGGTAGAAGGTTCTTCAAGGGTGCCATCAAAGTTGGGCACCCAGTTAACCGTTCCCTGCCCGAGTTCACTGAGCAGTACCTCGGCATAAGCCGCCAAACGTGCTTCGGTATAGCGCATGGCTGCGAAAGATTTAGGGTCATCCGGCGAACCCCAGTTGCCTTGGCCATCGACCAATGGATAACGGTAGGAGAAGTTCTGAGCCATTAACACCATGGCTTCGTAACAAGCACTGTCACCGTGAGGATGGAACTTACCGAGAACATCACCGACCGTTCGTGCTGATTTCTTAAATTTCGCTGTGGCTTTGAGGCCTAATTCAGACATCGCATAGACAATACGCCGTTGTACGGGCTTGAGACCGTCACTAATGTGCGGTAAAGCGCGATCCAATATAACGTACATCGAATAGTCGAGATACGCTTTTTCAGAAAACACCCTTAACGGTATCTGTTCAAAGCCGTTGTCTAAGCCAGTTGTTTGCGATGCCATGATCTAAGTGCTCTCGTGCAGTAATTAATTGAAGTGCTAAACTAGGGGGGTAGTGTAACCGCACCAGGCTCCCCTGTCACCCGTCGGTTATCTTTTCTAATGTGTCAGCGCATTGGTCCCGTCCACTGGCCGATCCTTCTGATTAGGAAGGATCGGCATGCCAATGGATTTTTCAGGAGGTAGCTGCTATCTTTAGTGTGTTGTTAAAACTACGGCTGGAGTCGCAATTTATGCATCATATGGGGGTTTCTGTTTGAAAAAGGCAATTTTCTTATCAGGAGGAGGTGCCCGTGGTGCTTATCAAGCTGGAGTGTTGAAGTGCATTTGCGACATTTTGGGTGGTGGGCAATTCCCTGTTGATATATTGAGCACAGTCAGTGCGGGTTCCATCAATGGCGCTTATTTAGCGATGCATGCCGGTGATTTTAGGGCGGCAACCAACAATTTAGTGAAAATGTGGGGGGGCTTGACCTCTGAGCAAATTTTTAGGGCGGGTAATATATCGTTGCTGAGATCGGTGGTTCGAAATGCAGCTAGTATGGTCTTTCATAAAAATGTGAAAGGGGGGCAGCATCTTTTAGATACCGAGCCTTTGCAGCGGTTGTTGCAGGAAAATATTGATTTTGATCAGATTAGACAAAATATCGCCGACGGACTGCTGTCAGCCTTTGAGGTCACCGCGACTTGTTTTGAAAGCTCGCAAACGGTGTCTTTTTTTGATTCACAAGATCCCGCTATTGGCTGGAGAAAAATTCGGCATTACTCTCAGGCGGCAGCCATCACGCTTGATCACATTATGGCTTCATCCGCATTTCCGATGTTTTTCCCAGCCGTCAATATTAATTCATTACACTATGGTGATGGTGGTTTGCGACACTCTTCGCCGCTCAGAGCGTCTATCAAATTAGGTGCTGAGGCTATTTTAATTATTGGCACACGAAAAACCCCTGATATCGATTGGATTGCTGGTGCTGAACCAATAGATGAAATTAATTTTGCCAAAATTTTGGGGATGATGTTCAATGCTTTTCTGGACAACCTGGAACGTGATTTGGAGCATTTGAATACCATTAATCAAAACTATGCATTAATGAATGCGGCAACCCGTGAAAAAACAGTTTGGCGCGAGGTGAAAGTTCTTAATATTACCCCTTCTATTGATTTGGCGCGTATTGCCATACAAAAAGAAGCGGCTTTACCTTTTTTACTGCGCTATCTTTTGGATGCTTTTGGTGAAAAAGAACAGAGCGGTGACTTCTTAAGTTTTTTACTTTTTGAATCGGCATACACCGGTGATTTAATTGAAATAGGTTATAACGATACCATGCAAAAAAAAGATGAAGTGGAAAAGTTTTTTGCTTTGTAGCAATTTTGATGCCCTTTTTAAAAATAGAGGATTGTCTGATGAGCCAAAAAATGACACTTAGTTTCATTGATACCTTACTAATTCAGGTCGATACAGGTTTGCGCACACTCTTTGCAGATCCAGTGGCGCAGCGTCAAAATCCTGCGAAAAACATCGCTAACCCTATGCTATCAACTGATGAAGCACAACTGAGTGCAGGATTGATGCGAGTTAACCACGTTGGTGAAGTGTGCGCTCAAGCACTTTATTCAGGTCAGGCCTTGACGGGGCGCAGTGCTGAAGTGCGGATGAGAATGCAGGAAGCCGCCGCTGAAGAAATAGATCATTTAGCTTGGTGTCAAGATAGATTAACAGCACTGGATAGTCACACCAGTTACCTTAATCCTCTTTGGTTCGCCGGGTCATTTACCCTGGGTGTCGCAGCGGGGCTCATGGGGGATCGTTGGAGTCTCGGCTTTGTTGCAGAAACAGAAAATCAAGTGGTACGTCATTTACAAAGCCACTTAAAGATATTGCCAGAGCAAGACGCACAAAGTAGGGCTATAGTCACTCAAATGCGTGATGACGAGGAGAAACATGCCGTGCTTGCACAACGTGCAGGTGCGAGTGAATTGCCAGCGCCGGTTAAGGCTGCTATGGCTGCCATGTCCAAGGTTATGACGTCAATAGCTTACTGGGTGTAGAGACCTGCTATAAGCGCGGATTGATATTTTTTCTAGAAGGTGCTTCATAGGGGTGATTTCTTCTATCTGTGATTAAATCGCCATTAAAAAATGCAAAGAAGTTGCCAACTGAGTTGCTGCGTTTGATGATTCCCTCGTGTTGTACTCCGATGCCAAGAGGTCGGCGGTTAAATCTCTCTGGCAGATTGAATTGAGGATCTTCAAGTGATTTTCTGTAGTAGTGGGTATCAATTCTGAATTCAAGCTTTTCACTGGTCTGTATCAATTTTCTTAATTCGGTGATGTGTTTTTTGATTGAGCAGAGTGTCAAGTTTTTGATCGATTCAAATTCATTTGATGGTTTAAATTTGAGAGTATTGTTGAGGTTGGTTTTTTTTAGATATTTTAGCTGTTGAATAACAAAATAAATCTTAGACTTGTGTGAGTCAAGGGTGAAAATATGGTTTTCTAGAGACTGTTGTGAAGAAATGCTGTTATCAATCGCTATTTTTTCTTGTTCAAGTTGTTCTAAGTAATGTTCTTGGAATTCTCTAAAAGACATTAGTGAACTGTCATCGCTTTTAAGGTGCTCGCTACTGTTCTTGATTAGGTGGTCAAGCTCTTTAGAATAATGATTAAATAGTTCATTGTTTAGAATATCATCTGGGTAGTAATTTTTTATAGCGTTAGTGTAGTGGCGATTCTCTTGGTAAGCAGATTTTGCAAGCAAAAGGTAACTCCATCTGATAGTGTCAGCATTAATAGAGGCGAGGTGGTAGTAGATATTGAGCGCATAGCTCAGTGTGGAAAAATAAACTTCAGATGCTTTAATTAAATGAGTATGTTGATTGTAATTAGGGAGGAGGGCAGGATAGATCGTTCTTGCTTCCTTTAGAAGCTGTATGAATTCGTCGGTGTTATTTTCCAGTATACTGTGTTGAAGCTTTAATATCAGCAAGGTGAATGCGTGATATGAGATATTTTTACAAATCAGAAGCGCACTTTTTGCATTCTCCAAAGAATGATGGGCACTGTCGAACTCATCCTCGTTTAACTGTCTGTAGGCAACATTAAAATGGAATAGTGCTTCTGTCAGAGGTGAGATGGTGGTGTCATGGCGTTTTGAAAGGGCGACCAGTGCGCCGTAATTGTCTGAGAAATCATTGTTTTCACTTTTGGGTTTTGCGCAGCGAAATGCAATCTCTCCGAGCTGGAGGACTACACGCCCGTTCTCTTTGGTTAAGTCAGCTGATATGCCATTCATGTCCAGTAAGCTTTGAAGTTCAGTCTGTGCTCTTCTTGCCTCTCTGAGTATTATGGAAAAAGTAATACCTTCAAAACCCTCTTCGCCTATTTCCAAACCGTTTAACAAAGCGATAAGCCCTTGGCATTTTTCTTTGTAAAGTGAAAGGGTATTGGTCTGTTCGGGTGATAATAAGGAGGCCGGGGAAAAGGCTGAGATTGCAGCTGTTGTTGACGCTTTTAGTCCTGAAAAGTAGGGGTTGTCTGTGGAAAAACTTTTAAGTTCTTTGTAGAGTAACGCTATTTTATTACTATAGAGAACATTAAGTTTGGTAATGTTGCGTGTGTTGAGGCAGTGGAGTGCATAGGCGTAACAGGTCGCTTGCCTCATGTTGGCAGCCTGAATCATGAGATGGGCTTCTGGCTCTTGAGTGTTTTTTATGTAACGAATATATTTATCAAAAGTTACGGCACATTTTATAAAGAGCTCAGTCGCTTGGCCAAAATCCTGTCTTGCCATGGTGTGTGTGCCTATAATAAAAAGGAATTCTCCGTGTTTGTCACATGCCTGGGCTAGGGGGGCGTTTATTTTTACGAGAGTTCTCTCTTTTCCTTTCTGCAGGACGGAGTCATTAATTTTTTCAAGCGTATTGATGACGTCCGTGCAGTAGTCGTCAATGAAAATTTTAAAAAAATCTATAAAGTTACGTCCTTTTGCACTATGAATGATTTCCCATGAGGTGGTAATATACTCTGTGAGAATTTTGTATTCATGGATTGCAGTCAGGGATAAATAGCACTTCTGCCAGCTGTCTAGTGCTGAACTGAAGTCACCTTCGTGCAATTTTTTGCTGCCTAAAGAAAAGGCCTTATTCGCCTGTTTGGTCATTTTATAGTTATTTTGCTTTTCAGTTTTCTTTATCACAGTTTTCTTCATAGCGAGCCTCAATTTTTTTATGTTAAGAATAATGAATGT
>JBGSSQ010000017.1:0-2097 GCA_041736975.1 Gammaproteobacteria bacterium | reverse complement strand
GACCGCACTCTTTGCCACGCCTTGCATTGCAATGGCTGTATCAAGGTCGCGCTGACTAACCGCTTTCATCTGCGCCAAAGGGCGAATGCGACCTAAATCAGCGTCAGCTTTCACTAAGCGCGTTTCGGCCTCAACTAACTTAGCTTGAGCCTCTGACAACTTAGCCGCAAAAGGTGCAGGGTCGATCGTATAAAGCAGCTGACCTTCGGTGACGTCCTTTCCTTCTTCAAAATGTATGCCCTGCAGGTTTCCCTCAACTCGAGCGCGGATTTCAGCATCAATCGCTCCTTTGGTCTGACCGACAAACTCTATCTGAACAGGGATATCTCTAGCTTCAAGTGTAATGACCGCAACCTCGGACACCGCATCACCAGTTGATGGAGCCTGTTTCTCGCCACAAGAGACGAGCGTGAAGAGCAAGAGTGAGACAGCGACTAGTAAAGGAGATAATTTTCTGCGCCCATTAGAATTTTTAAAAAACATTAAGCTTCTCCTACGTAGGCCATAAGTGCGAAAACTATAGCGACTATCTATGAATGAAACAATAAGAACCTATACATATCAACTAGAAATGATGTCTACTCGTGCGCCATCCCTGGCATCCCCTGACGAATAAATGAAGAAAACTCTGCCTCTGGCGCTGCCAAGCCTCGCTTACTCACCATACTAACATCGCGAAGCTCCGAAAAAGGCAGACTCGTATCGATCATCTGTCGTTGATAGAGCAGTTGATCTAAATATCCATTGGCAAAAAGTCTCCAATTCAATGCTCTTGCGTTTCCCAAATGAGCGTTGTGCTGACGAATGGTTGTAGTACAATTATGTGTCAGCGCATTATACCAGACTGGTTTATTCGTTAAATTGTTAAGAGTCTCAAGATAATCAAGTAACATACGCTTTGCTAGCTCTGGGTCGACCTTGAGTCGATAGAGATAGACTTGCTCATTTCTAAAATTGGTACGTAAGCGAACCAGATCACGCTCGTCGGCAACTACGTAGTAAATCTCAAACTGACGAAAAAATCCTTTCACGGCGGAATACTCCTCACCTACCTCTCGGCGAGTTTCAATAGAAATGGCAAGATGATCGCGATTTTCAAATTCCCAGCTCAAGATAGTGTGCGCGATCGTCGGGCCACTCCAGTATGAAAAATACATATCAAGCCCAGTGATTTTACTCAGATCATAGCTACGAGTTTCCCAGTGCGGTGTGAAGTCCGTCTCACTCGTATAAGAAAAATTGCGCACATTATGGATAGTTACCCGATCTCCATCGATATCAGCGGTGGCCAATTTCTCCACATCGGGGATCCATCGGCGTTGATTCGATGGCGAAATCGTCAACCACCAAAGCACTACTAGCGCACACAGTCCTAGTACAAGGACACCTGAGCGAAAAAAAGGTCGGACAAGCAGTAAAATGAGTAGCACTGCTATAGAGAACCCAAACGCAAAGCCAAGCGACCAGTTACCTTGCAAAGGTGCATCAAAGTAAATAGCGAACACTGACCATACTGCGACCGGCAGCATCAGGATAGCAAACAATATTTTGAATAATATACGCATTAAATAAAGCATTTTTATCCCACAAATAATCCAGATGGAATCCTATTTCTATTTAGCACAGTAGACAGCAACATCACTACCAGTTTATAAACATAACAATGTTAAACGGACCAAGTCCTCGCTTAACTTACTTAGGATAATTAAGCATGGCAACGCCTTCGAACATTCCGCTTCCACTTTGTCTCTATTGAGTTCATATGAGAAATAAAAAATTTACTCCGATCTTTGCAATATTCATCTGCCTGGTGTTTTCAAGCTGCAGCTGTCCAGGCAATTCAGAACCGACTAACAAGCTCGCCGATTCTCCCGAGGCTCGCTACCAAGAGGCACTAGAAATTGTGCGCCTCTATCCAAACGAAGAATGGCAAAGTGATGTGCTGACTCGAATCTCTGACAAAACAGGAACGGATGTAGCCGAGCAATTTAGGCAGCAGGTCGGTCAAAAAACGAGTGCCAATAAGTTGCTAGAGACTCGCCTCTCTCTTCTCACCACCACACTCAATACCGAAGAACTTCACTCGCTAAGCAATTT
>JBGSSQ010000010.1:0-12152 GCA_041736975.1 Gammaproteobacteria bacterium | reverse complement strand
TTCCTGGCGCACGACGATCACCTAACACTTCGACGATTTCGCCTACGGGCTGTCGACGTGTGGTCGGCTGCGTTGTAATATTGACAACCACATACTGGCCTGGCTTGGCATCCAGCTGATGGATTTCAGAAATAAGTACATCTTGATTAATCGTTTTGCGCTCTGGCACTACAAAATCCAAACCCTCTTCATGGAAGAGTCGCCCAACAATTTGCTGAGTATTCCGTTGTACAATCTCAACAATAGTCCCCTCGGGCCGCCCTCGCCTGTCGGTTCCTACCGCTCGCACCATTACAATGTCATCAGGGAAAACAGAGCGCATTTGGTAAGGAGAAAGGAATATATCATCCCCACCTTCCTCGGGTGCTAAAAATCCATAGCCATCTTTACGACCAATCACCCGGCCACGAATCAATTCCATGGGTACAACAATACTGAATTTTTTACGACTGCGCATCAACTGGCCATCTCGTTCCATAGCGCGTAGGCGTCGTTTCAGCGCGATTTGCTGCTCTTCATCACGCATATCCAATGCGTCAATAATATCTCTCAAGGAAACCGCTTTACCCTGCGATTCCAGGTAAGCCATAATCAGCTCACGACTCGCTATGGGCCGTTCGTACTTTTCCGCTTCTCGCTTGGCAAACGGATCTTTCTTACTAAAATGCTTTGTCACAATATTCCCTTATCCCTAAATTCTTCACCACTGGACCAAGCTCAAACCGACTAAGTTCACAAGCAATGATCCCAAAGATACATTGTAGCTGGAAAAATGGAGAATTTCATGTTTTACTCTCACTGTCGAGCTGTTACCAACACCACCAAGGGGACTCACAATGAAATTAATGCCACTTTGCATGGCCAGCCTAATCACCGTAAGCACCTTAAGCGGTTGCGGCCTAAACTCACTCTTCGACAATTCCGCAAGAGATACTACACAGAATCAAATGTGTAACCGACTCAAGCGCGACATTATTTTTCATCGCTTTGACCAAAACCACGACACCGCCTGGTCTTCCCCGGCCAAAGAAGCTGAAATCTTGCGCGAATACCAACAGAACAACTGCGAAGCCATCCTCAGCGGCAAAGCCGAAGCCCAGCAAGAACAGCGCGAATCAACACCTTTTTCCTTGCCCTCCAAGAAACCAACCCCTAGAAGCCGAGGCTAATTGGAAGGGGCAGATTTTGCGGTAGCGCATAGCCCCCCCCCTCGCCTCCCGGCTATATCCTGCTATAATTTTCTTGGTGCAGCTGTTAAGCTTTTCACTAATACTTCAACCGTCCTATCGGTATCTTTTTCGAATAAATATTCATCCCAGATCTGAGCATGATTTAACGGTGTACGGCCTTTCTCATCACGTATTGTCTGATCTGCGCCATTATCTAGGAGCAATTTAACTGTTTTGTGATTTTGTGCAAAGGCGGATCGGTGTAGTGGCGTTTTACCGTCGTTATTTTGCATATTAGGGTCAGCGCCATTATCGATAAGAAATGTGATAAGATCGCGTTTCTCTTTTGATTCGCCTTTGTGCCTACACAGATAATGTAATAGCGTTTCGCCGCATGCATCTTGATGGTTAATATTGGCTTTATTTTTCAGCAGTAGTTTTACAACCGTTTTGACAAAATCGTAGTTTCTCTCTTTATGATATGATGAATTCCAGTAGACCAGACAACTGATTGGCGTGCGACCATCTTTGTCAACTGCATTGGGGTTAGCTTTATTCTTTAATAGTAACTCAATATTTTCATAATTTTTTTCTTCAACAAGCATAGCGCAATGCAATGGTGTAATATCATCCTTGTCTTCGGCATGAACATCTGCGCCCTTTCCAAGTATTTGTCGTATTACATCAGGTGGGTAATGGTAAATTGCTATATGCAATACAGTCCGTCCTTGAGCATCTTTGGTATTGACATTACCCCCGGCCTCTAATAATTCTTCTAGTGCGTTTCGTGCTTTTTGCTCATCACGAATGGCAGTATAATGTAACAGGGTGTATAGGTTGTTATCAGCGCTGTTTGGGTCTCCGCCATGTTGTATCAATAAATCAATCAGTTCTTTTGAATTATTAATCATCGCACAAAACATATGATACCGAACGACTTTAACTCCCATGCTTAATAACTTTTGGATTACCGGTGTATATGAACAACAAATAGCCCATTCTAATACTGTTCCCAGCTTTTTATCATATGATCTTTTTTGTTTGTCATCTTTTAAATTAAGCGGTATTGACATCACATAAGCGAACGAGGCATCAACTTGTTGCTGAAGATTTACGTTACGTAATTCATTGAGACACTCTTCTCTTTTTTCGGCAACTGCGGGACCGACCCCAAGAGTCAGGTACTGAAATACTTTTCGTCGTATATAGTCTTTTTTTTCATAACATCGTTTGTGTTCGGTAGGAGCACGCCAGTGATTAGTGGCTTCTATACGTTTGTTAATATCTTTTTCCTGCTCAGCCAAGCGATCAGACACTTTAAAAAATCTGTTTTTACCAATATTCTTTCCATCCATAATACCCCCCTCTAAATATACCCATATAATTATTATTATAGCATAATATTTTCGCTTAACGTACGAGGGGCTGGAATCCTCCCCCTTCCTCTCATTGACAATTATGGCTTAGCTGGTTAGAGTCTCTGCCATGCCGAGATGGTGGAATTGGTAGACACGCAAGTTTCAGGTATTTGTGGGGGCAACCCCGTGGAGGTTCGAGTCCTCTTCTCGGCACACTGTCCTATACGTTGAAGGGATGACGCGTCACTATGGTTTGACTGCGATCTGGCCCTGTAGAAAGGATGTCCACAGGCGGCTTCACTAACTCTTCAATA
This sequence comes from Gammaproteobacteria bacterium, assembly GCA_041736975.1. Taxonomy (GTDB): domain Bacteria; phylum Pseudomonadota; class Gammaproteobacteria; order JAIEPX01; family JAIEPX01; genus JAIEPX01. Next base: position 9,311 of record JBGSSQ010000010.1, on the reverse strand, counting down.
CGTCGTATATAATTTACTGCTTCTGGCGGTAAATCATCTAGTGATTTGATACCAAAAGTCGAGCCTTGCCAACCTGGCATTTCTTCATACACCGGCTCACTCTTCGCGAGATGTCGACAATCTTGTGGGGGGATATCAACCAACTGGCCGTCGATTTTATAGCCCACACAGATTTTAAGGGTTTCTATGCCATCGAGCACATCCAACTTGGTCAGGCACAGTCCACTCACACTATTCATTTCAATGGCCCTACGCAGTGATACGGCATCTAACCATCCACAGCGGCGAGCACGTCCGGTGACAGAGCCAAATTCTTGGCCTTTTTCAGCCATGTGCTTACCTACATCATTATTTAACTCGGTAAGGAAGGGACCTGCACCCACACGGGTGGTGTAGGCTTTAGCGATACCCAAAATATAATTCAACGACAAAGGCCCTACTCCAGTACCGGTGGCTGCAGCGCCCGCCGTTGTATTGGACGAGGTGACAAACGGATACGTTCCCATATCAACATCAAGCCACGTGCCTTGGGCACCTTCAAATAAAATAGAATGGTTCATTTTGCTGTGTTGGGCAAGATCAGCTGCTACATCACAGATCATTGGATTGATTTTCTTGCTCGCTTCCTGTAAATCAGCCAATATTGATTCGTAAGAGATGCCTTCTACGCGGTAATATTTTTCCAACATAAAATTATGGTATTCAGCTAATTCAACTAATCGTTGCGACAAGGAGTCCATATCCAAAAGATCCATGACCCGCAATCCGCGTCTAGCGACTTTATCTTCGTAAGCAGGACCTATGCCACGCCCAGTAGTGCCAATGGCTGATTGGCCACGTGCTATTTCACGCGCCTTATCCAGCGCTTCATGGTAGGGTAATAATAAGTGACAAGCGCCACTGATACGTAAACGCTCAACAACTGGCACACCTTTAGTTTCAAGTTCTGCAATTTCTTGAAGTAAGGCTTTGGGTGAAATCACTACGCCATTACCGATATAACAAGTAACATCTTCACGTAAAATGCCTGATGGTATTAAACGTAAAATGGTTTTTTTACCATCAATAACTAAAGTATGACCCGCATTGTGGCCACCTTGGAAGCGCACGACTACTTTGGCTTGATCGGTGAGCAAATCGACAATCTTACCTTTGCCTTCATCACCCCACTGAGTACCCAAAATCACAACTTTTCTGCTCATAATCTCACCTTAACTTACTCTGAAAATCACATAAAAAACAAAAAAACAGCGGCTCCTAGAACCGCTACCAATCTTAACGAGATCTCACTATGACGCCTGCCCAGTATAGGGCAAGCTCATAATGTAGTATCAAAGAATTGCCCAGCCTCAGTGTCTCAAGGAGACGCACTAGCCTCTGCTTTCTTACCATTCACATTACTGAAATATTTAAAGAACTGTGAATCAGGCTCTAAAATTAAAATGTCATTCTTACTTTTAAAAGTATGCTTATAAGCCTCTAGACTACGAAGCAAACCATAAAACTCTTTATCCTGAGAAAATGCATCGTTATAAATTTTTGCGGCATCAGCATGACCCTTTGCACGAATCTGAGAAGCCTTTTTGCGAGCTTCTGCTATTTTAACCACCACATTTTTATCAGTTTGTGCGCGAATACCATTGGCATCAGCGATACCTTTAGAACGGTGCTTGGTGGCATCTTCTTTTCGCTTGGTGCGCATTTCTGAAAATACTGTTTCCGTCACTTCTTTAGGAAAATCGATGCGTTTAATACGTACGTCTGTCACTGTAATCCCCAGCTCTTTGGCGTTACGATTCGCTTCATCTTTCAAAACCGCCATCACATTACCGCGCTTGCCGGCAATAACCTCTTGCGTAGTAATTTGACCAAAAGCCGCTCGTAGTGAGTTATTGATTTTCTGCTCGAGTAAGGTCTCTGCTCGATCTGAGTAACCACTTGTACGTTGGTAGTACAATGCCACATCTTCAATGCGCCATTTTATATAATAATCCACCAAAACATACTCTTGCTCTTTGGTGAAGATACGCGATGACTTAACATCCTTTGTATTTAAGCGAATGTCCAAATACTGCACTCGATTGACGAAAGGAAACGTAATGTGTAACCCTGGGGCAATCACCCTTGGGTGACCATCAGCCCCCCTATCAATTTCTCCCAGATGCAAAACTAAAGCTCGCTCACCTTCATGAACAGTATACAAGCACCCAAAAATAACGAAGCCGAGTAATAGACCCGCAATAATACTTACTAATTTTACTGTTGCCATTGGTAACCACCTCGTGTTGGATCTGTAATGCGACTATCGTCAGAAGAGTCGCCTAAAGGTAGATTGTTATTGTCAGACGATGAGTCAGTATCACTCGTGTTGTTACTGCTACTGTTGGCGTCCCCCGAATCTTCCTCACCGCGCGATCGTTGTCGTTGCGCTTCCACCATTTTGTCCAGCGGTAAATACAAAATATTTTGATTTTTCTTGGTAGCCACCAATACTTTACTGCTTTTAGACAAGATTGACTCAAATGCATCTAAATACAATCGCAGTCGCATAACCTCAGGCTGGGCTTTATACAATGAGAGTAACGCCATAAATTGAGCCACCTCACCAGTCGATTCTGCAACAAGGCGTTCTTGTTCTGCTTCTGCTTCACGTAAAATGCGCTCGACTTGGCCAATAACGATCTCATTATGTTGACTGGCGTAAGCCACCGCTTCGTTAATATAACGCTTTTCATCTTTACGGGCTTTGATAACATCATCAAACGCTTCCGTCACTGCCTCAGGTGGCTTGGCGGGTTGTAAGTTGACATCAATAATTTCAATCCCTGTCTTATAGGGAGCCAAGATAGCGGTCAGTTGCTGCTGCACTTCGTCACGGATCAGTTGTCGGCCAGTGGTTAAAATATCATCCAAAGCTGAATCACCGATCACTTGTCGTAAAGCACTGGCGGTGGCTTGCTTGATACTGTCTTGGGGATCAATTACATTAAACAGATAATCACGCACATTATCACGACGATACATAACAGAGAGCTCAACAGAAACAATATTACCGTCTTTAGTCAGCATTTCATCCATATAGGTAAACGATGTGACTTCCTGGACGTTCACGGTGAGATAACTTTCAATAAAACGTGGAATCCAGTGTGGACCAGGCTCTACCGTGCGCACATATTGACCAAAACGCAGTACCACGCCTCGTTTCATAGGGGAGATAATGTAAATACCTGAGAGTAACCACAGCCCTAATAACGCACTGAGTGCAATGAGCACATGAGACTGGGTAATTTCTGTGGGAGTCCTTTTGCTGTCACCGCCCCCATCACCAGTACCTCTGGGTTTATTATTCTTTGGGGTGCCTTTCTTCCAACCCAAAAGGCTTTGCAGTTTTTCACGCACTTTACGTACGATTTCATCTAGATCAGGAGGCCCTTGGTCCTTACCTCCGCGATTCCAGGGGTTTTTGGGCCCCTTATTACCATTACCTTGTTCATTCCACGCCATCAAAATGCCCTCTTCCTACTTATAAGCAACAGTGCATTTTATGCCCCCCCCACCCGAACTGCAAGTAATATAGTCGCCATTCAGCAGTTTAAGCCTAACCACCAGCACAAACACGTCGTGTTGAGTGCAACAAAGCAATCCAGACCCCAGTGCAATCTCGTCGTTGCGAGTGCAACGAAGCAATCTAGGGCTCCAGCGATAGGATGAGACAGAGCAGCCGCTTACTTCAGCCAAAGATCCTAGTCGCCTTTAGGAATTCCTCCTAATTATTGTTATTATTTGCCGAAGGCTGCCGCACTAACTCAGGGATTAATGCCCTTAATTCTCGTAAACGAGCCAAAAACAGTGGCGTGAGCAAATAATATTGATAAAGCCTCGGGGAGTATCGATCAGGTTGGTGATGATATTCTTCAACATCTTTTGTACTTTTGGATCATCGTAATATTGTTGGATATCTTTAATCAATTTATGATGAGGTATCGAGGCATAGAAAGATTTTATATCTCCGCGGATAATAAAACGGGCGCCACCATCAATTAAAACGCGATCGATGCGTTTCTTAATATGCTTAACACCCGGTGGGCCGAGCAAATGGTAGCAGTTTTTATTGATAATCTGCATTTGATTGATATTCCAAGCTTGCATACCCACCGACTCAGTATGTTTTCAACGGTCTCTGAGTTTAGTATAGCCATTGCAGAGGAACTGCTTGATCAAGTGCGCATAGAGCCTGGGTGTTAAACCTAGGTATATCAAAGCAAGCTGTTCTAATAGGTGCTTTATTATAATACATTGAGGCCTTCTCAAGGCTTAGAGGGATTGACGCCTGAACAGGCCAATGAAAATCAACGAAATACGTAACCTTTACAATTGCGAGTGGCGAGTGACGATTATTTTTTTACCAAGCGGTGATAATCCTTACTTCGCATCCTCACGCTCACACGCCATCCACCCTCTTCCAGCTCTTGTTCTTTTAGCACCACACCCAATTCATAGAGGGAGGCACGTAATCCTCCTTCCTCCGGTGCGATGGCGATATCACACGACATAACATCAATACCTATACGAGTGGCAATAGCTTGTTTTAACATGTCCAGGCCATCACCGGTAACCGCAGAAACACTGACTTTAATAGGCCGCTTATGGTCATCGAAATCAATTCTAGGTTCAGAGCCTGCAATTAAATCGATTTTATTAGTGACTTTTAATTGCGGTACATCCTCGGCACCAATTTCTGCTAACACTGTTTGAACATCTTGAATGAGCACGTGCTTAGATGGATTATGAGCATCCACCACATGCAATAATAAATCCGCCTTCAAAGTTTCCTCTAAGGTCGCACTAAAGGCTTCAACTAGATGGTGAGGCAGATTATGAATAAACCCTACGGTATCCGCTAAAATAACTTGACCAATCTCAGGCAATTTTACTTGACGCAATGTAGGGTCTAGTGTGGCAAATAGTTTATCAGCGGTGTACACATCAGCAGAAGTTAGTTTATTGAATAGCGTTGATTTACCGGCGTTAGTATATCCAACTAATACGATACTAGGCACAGCATTTTTCACTCGGTATTGCCTTCCCTGTTCACGCTGAGAACGCACTTTTTTCAAGCGCTCTTGAATGGATTTGACGCGATTGCGTAATAAACGTCGATCTGTTTCTAATTGAGTTTCACCAGGTCCACGTAAACCAATACCCCCTTTTTGTCGCTCTAAGTGGGTCCAGCCTCTAACAAGACGTGTAGATAAATGTTTGAGCTGTGCTAATTCAACCTGTAATTTGCCTTCGAATGTTCGCGCGCGCTGCGCAAAAATATCTAAAATCAAACCGGTGCGGTCTAGCACTCGACACTGACAAAAAGTTTCGAGATTACGTTCTTGTGAAGGGGTCAATGTGTGGTTTACCAGTACAACCTCAGCCTTAGAACTGAGAACAAGATCACGAATTTCTTGTGCTTTGCCAGAACCTACATAGTACTTAGTATCAGGTGACTGACGTGAGCCTGTTACCCAAGCAACAGACTCAACCCCAGCTGATCTTGCAAGCTCGCGAAATTCCTCAGCGTCTTCTCTGACGGAGGATTTCGCGAGATTGAGATGAACTAAAACAGCACGCTCCCCACCTTGCGGACGGTCGAGCAAACTATTCTTGGATATATTCTTCTTCTGAGGCTTTTTCTTCGCCCTCAAAACCTTCAAGCACAATCTTTCTCATCGGAACGATGGTAGAAATGGCATGCTTGTAAACGATTTGGCTGAAACTGTTTTTTAAGTACACAACGAACGCGTCATAAGCTTCAATTTTACCTTGTAGCTTAATACCATTCACTAGATATACCGAAACAGGCACCTGCTCTTTACGCAAAGCCTCCAAAAATGGCTCTTGTAATGACTGCCCTTTTGTTGTCATAGGACTCTCCTTGTTGATTAGAGTTATAACATCTTTAAAATATGCTGAACAAGTTGTGAATCGTCACTCTCGTAACGATGCAGATCTCGCCAACTCCTAAGCCAGGTTAACTGGCGCTTAGCTAATTGCCTTGTTGCAATAATACCTAGCTCCTGCATAACGGCCAGACTGGTATTGCCCGCCAAATAATCCCAAACTTGACGGTAACCTACCGCACGCATCGCAGGAAGCCCTGAGTGCAACTCGGCACGGGAGTATAACTGCTCTACCTCTTCAATGAAACCCTTTTTCAACATTTTGGTAAATCGTAGTACGATGCGACGGTGCAATGTCTCACGCTCAGACGGGATAATTGCGATATTTATAACTTTAAATGGTAAATTTGGTGGCGTTTGCTCGTCACACCAGGCGGTTAATGTTTTACCAGTGGAACGAAACACCGTTAGTGCGCGTTGAATGCGTTGCGGATCCGTAGGTTTAATTCTACTTGCAGACTCAGGGTCAACTCGTTGCAACTCGGCGTACAGAACACTCAAACCGTGACTCGCCATTTCTTCTTCTATAAGAGCACGCACAGCAGGATCAGAAGCAGGCGATGGGGATAGCCCGTGCTGCAAGGCGTGAAAATAGAGCATGGTACCCCCAACCAGAACCGGGAGATTGCCTCGTTGCTGAATTTCCTCTATACAGCGCAAAGCATCAACGCAAAATTGTGCGGCAGAATAAGGCTGAGAGGGATCAAGGATATCAATTAAATGATGCGGCACTAGTGCTTGCTCGGCCAAGGTTGGTTTTGCAGTACCAATATCCATCCCACAATAAATCTGGGCAGAATCCACAGTAACGATTTCAATAGACTTATGCTGGGCTAAAGCCAAAGCCAAATCACTTTTCCCCGAAGCCGTAGGACCCATTAAGCAGACAATGTTAGGTAGTGATAGGCACATTTTATAGGGCTTCAAGCTGCTCAGTTTTCAGCATAAGGCGAGATTTTTTTCTATCCTGCACTCGCCAAATGCTCCAAACAAAGAAAACACCGAGAATTTTTGTCAGGGTCATCAGCCCCATCGCAAGCGGATTCACTCTGGCAATTAGGTATAAAAACACAAAGCTATCGATTGGCGAACTTAGAATAGCTGACCAAAGCAACCGCTGTGAGAGTGGTTTTTTAGTATAAGTGAAAATACCCCAATCAATAAATTCACCAATCAAAAAGGCAGACAAACTGGCATAAGCCACCGTTTGATCTGCCAATACAAAACTCAAGTAGCCGGCAACAAGCATCGCAACAATAACGTAGCGACCAATTTCACGCTGCGCAAAATCTCGGAATATATAAACCATTCCTACTGTCATATCGACTGGGGAGACCAGTTCTTGAAAAAATAGATAAAGTGGCGCTATAGCATAGAGTTTATTGAGCACCACAATAAGGACGATATAGCCCCATGTTGCTTTATAAGGGATTACCCACTTTTTTATGGACTCAAAAACCATAAATACCACACATCATTATTGAGATGAGGCAGGTCAGACTTGCCCGCATCTATGACTTTACCTTGATTATTGCCACTATCATTTATCCAGCATTATCATTGCGAACAACACGAGGCAACCTAGAACCACCCACTCACATAGAAATAATACCAGTAACTACGTGGCATTATATCAAATACGCAGCTAATTATCACCCTCATTATCAAACCTCGCCAAACCTCTTATCCTGAGTTGTCCTGAGCAAGGTAATTCGGTATGCTGTGCCGCTAGAATTGCCTCAACATCACTCATTGGAGAAAGCCTTGAACATCACATTTAACGCTAACGATGCGCTGTTAATCGTTGATTTACAATATGATTTTCTCCCGGATGGCGCCCTGCATGTTCCAGAAGGCAACACAGTAATACCCATCATTAACACCCTCATTGACGCTGCTAATAAAGGGCATGCCCCCATCATTGCCTCACGCGACTGGCACCCTACTAACCATTGCAGCTTTCATGAGCAGGGAGGCCGCTGGCCATCTCACTGCGTCCAAAATACCCCTGGAGCACAATTTCATTCTGATGTTGATTTTCCTGACAATACCATCATCATTAATAAGGCCTTCAAAGCTGATCACGAAGCCTACTCGGCTTTCTCCGGTGAAACAGCAGATGGGCAAACACTCACTGCACTGCTAAAAAAACTGGATATCAAACGCCTGATCATAGGCGGCCTTGCCCTTGATTATTGTGTAAAAGCAAGCTGTTTAGATGCTATAAAAGCGGGTTTTGAAACTATAGTCGTTCTCGATGCCACTAAAGCCATCAATCAAGAAGATGGAAAAGAAGCCCTCAAGATTTTGACGAGCTTTGGCGTGCAATCTAGGCCTTTTGTTGCCTAACAACACAGTAAGACACTCAGAGTTGCTGCTAACGATTTAGCGAGGTTGCCACTTAATTTTGATCGCCCAGTCAGGTAAACTGACAAGCCATAGCAGTGCTTATTCAGACCTGACCCCATTCCTCTCCAGACCTGCCCCCATTTCATTCGCTGCTAAAGCGCTGTCGAGTACTGGACGACCTCGGTTAAAAAAACCGTTGATTAATCCTGTCCACTCAACCGATTTCTGATTTTTATTTTGAGCTCGCTCTACCGATGCCGCTTTGTTGAAACGTGTTGCAACATCAGGGGGAGAAAATCGAAAAGGCATATCAAGACCACGATAAAGTAAAAGTCGCCCCTCATCTTTAACTTTTTGAACAATTTCGCGCAGTATGCGCACCTCATGATACACACACAGCCATTCGCCTAATAGCATTTTAACGCTTCTTCGCTTGTCTGAATGCGGCGATGATTCTAAAAAGTCTTTGCGGAATAAATTATATAATGCCTCATCAAGACCATATTTATGATGGTATAATGAGCGATAAGGTTTATTAAATGAGGGATATTTAGCAACGTGCTGAATAATTAAAGCCCCCTCAGGAAGGTAGCCATAAAAACTAGTCTCACGTTCAGGCCTGATCATAGACGTCACATCAATATCACCCATTTTTGCCATTGAAGTGACGTGATTTGGATCGAGCCCTAGGTATTGCTGAATGTTTAACACATAGATATACACTTTCCCTGTTTTATTACGTTCGGGAACACCATCAGCACGATAACGCGGCCGTAATCGAGAATCGAACTGACCAGGATAACTTTTGAGACCATAAGCATATAATAATGCGTGATAGGGAGTATCTGCCGTTGATAACATAGGGTTTTTGGTGTTCCTCAGCACGGTTTTAAGTTTATCAGCTATCTTATTGTCTACCTCGTCAGTAAAGACTCTATCGAGCATAGCGATTTCTAAGAAGGTATGAAAATCATCATACTTCCCTGTGTAGAGCTGTTGGAGGGCGGCATA
>JBGSSQ010000417.1:0-6785 GCA_041736975.1 Gammaproteobacteria bacterium | reverse complement strand
CCTCCATGGTGACCATCATGGCCGGCTTCGGTATCTTGATGTCTATACACACCCACCGCAGACTTATTAAGCGCTAGGTATTAGCCCCACAAGTCATCACCAGCGAAGCGAAGTGACCCAGAAAAAATTAAATAGCCGACTGCCATACCAGATAGCATACGATTTAGAGGTGAATAATGACCGCACAATCAGAGAATCCTGAACAGTCTTCACTAAACATTCCTATCCGCTGCTTCGGCGACGCCGTACTATTCACACCCACAGAAAAAGTCAACTTTCAAAGCAAAACCAAGCTTCAACAGACAATCCAAAAAATGATGATCACCCTAAGTCAGCAAGGTGGCGTAGGCATTGCCGCCAATCAATGCGCTAATATTCCAGCCCCAGTGCCAAGCATCATTATTGTAGGCTTCGCCGACCCCGCCCTTCTGCTAAAAGCGCAAGCGCGTTATCCCAATATGGAAATCCCTAAAGCTGAAGTATTGATCAATCCCCTTATTATCGAACGCTCAACCGAAACCTATTATCCCCAGACAGGTGAGGGCTGCCTCAGTGTACCGTGTTCATTTCGCGGCAGAGTAAACCGTCACCGCTGGGTCATAGTCCGCTATCAAGATATAGAAGGCCAGCTCTTCGAAGGTCAATTCACTGACATGCGTTCCCATATTGTGCAGCATGAAGTTGACCATATCCAAGGGGTTGTTTTCCTGCACCGTATACTGCACGATATGGATACACTACAACGCCAGGAGTTTGCCGCACTGATTGACGAAGTCCTATTAGCTGGCCCCATTGCTGAAGATCAAGCCGAGTTGGGCCCCAGAGTGGGCGCCGACCGAGATGAACAAGGCAATGTGCTACTCCAAGCCGACATCATAAAAAAGACATTATCGGATTTGGACAAAACGGTACTTCTGGCCATTAGACACGCCGCTATTAGGGCCACCCCATTAAAATAATTTTATCAATCTCGCCTTAATTAAAGAAAACGACCATTCCTTAATTAACGGCGTAACTTAATTAAGGAACTTTAATTAAGACTTCACGCTAATTAAAGATGCCTGGTTTCTTTTAATTAAGGTCATTGCTTAATTAAAGTTGCTCATCTATACTAACCTATAATTAAAGATAAAGGCCTTTTCTTTATTAAGGGGTATGGCACATGGTAAATAGATCCAATTTCGGAAGGTATCAGCAAAACACTGTCTCAGGGGAGCCAGTTAATGCCTTTATACCCACACCATTCCCTCCAAGCCCTCCAATTGAGCTTGAGAATCTCTACGCATTACTCGATAAAGCCAATATATCGCTGGGGCGATTGGATGGCATTAGCATCAACATCCCTGATCCAACCTTATTTCTCTACATGTATGTACGCAAAGAAGCCGTTTTATCCTCACAAATTGAAGGAACTCAATCCACATTATCTGACTTGTTGATGTTCGAAAATAATGAAAACGTCAATGTTTCCATTGACGATGTGACCGAGGTATCAAATTATGTTGCAGCAATGGAACATGGTCTAACACGAATAAAAGAAGGATTTCCATTAAGCATGAGACTGATACGTGAAATGCATTCAATACTATTGAGAACTGGCCGTGGGGAAGCAAAACAACCCGGTGAATTTAGACAATCTCAGAATTGGATTGGCGGTCCTCGCCCCGGACTCGCAGATTACGTCCCTCCACCATGGGAAAATGTCGTTGATTTACTAAGCGATCTTGAAAAATTTTTACATGACGAGGAAAAGCAAATACCAACGCTAATCAAAGCGGGACTAGCGCATCTACAATTTGAGTCTATACACCCTTTCTTAGACGGCAATGGCCGACTAGGAAGATTACTCATCACCTTTATTCTTTGTACCGAAGGAATTCTCAAAGATCCATTGATGTATCTCAGCTTATATTTCAAAATGAACAAACAGCAATATTGTGAATATTTACAGCATGTGCGCAAAACTGGTGACTGGGAAAGTTGGTTGGCATTTTTTTTAACAGGTGTTGCGCAAACAGCAAACCAAGCGGTAGAAACGATTAAAAAGATTCAACGGCTCTTTGAAGCAGACAAAGGAAAAATTGCAAAGTTAGGCAAAGCTTCAATCTCAACAATGGTCGTCCACGATTATTTAAAAAGACATCCAATTACAAATGGCAAAAGAATCAAAGATGCATGTGAAATCTCATTACCTACCGTCAATGTCGCATTGAACCACCTCGTTGAACTGAATATCGCCAAAGAAATAACCGGCCAAGCACGCAATAAAATATATCAGTACACTGATTATATGGATATAATGAACGAAGAACTGACTTGATGTTGGCAGGCTACCCTCGAACTGCCGGCGAGATCACTAAATTTGCAGGATATTCTCATATCATTTAGACTAGAAACTTCGCCATTATAGCCTATAGTTAATATTTCTTTAAGGTTTGTCCTGTAAAGTCAATGGGCAAATGAATAAAATTGAAAGCAACGCTAGTGCCTATTTTTTCCTCACTAGTGGACTTTTCATCTGCTGCGTACGCAGGATCTTTGCGCATTGCATCGTGCACAGGAGCATAATAGTTTAGCTGACTGTCAGTAACACTAAACTTTTCGCAAAATTTGTCAACATTTTTCAGATAGGCTTTGACATCTGAATTTGTAAGTCTATTAGCGGCCTCCATAATCACAATCTTTGTCGACAATGATGAGGTTCGTAAAAAGTATCCGCTTTAGGTTGCATTTCAAACTCTATAAGCATTGCCGTTTTTGCCAATGCCGCTAAGTATTCTTTGCTTTCAAATTTCTTACCGTTACCTTTTAAAGCCAGTCGCTGACCTATTTCGGCGCTCTCAGTTCCTGCAGCATTGTAAAGATTCCGCATGGCATCAACATTATTAGGATTAGCTTTTAATTGTTTTACCAAGCCTGCTATTGCAGTTTGATCTATCTGTTCACGCATGCCTACGCCCCCCCCCCTAACTACCAACACTTTTAGATTCAGGCAGTAAATAAGATATAAAATCAATGATATCCACCTATTTTCATTGTAGCATATAACGCATTATTTTTCCTGTATGGGCAAAAACCGTGTGTGACCAAGTATCACAAGCCATTAGCATATCAGTGCGCTGCTCTTAATACACCTTGATTGTCCAGCCAAGGCCAAGTAAGATTACAATGAATTGATTGAAACCGCACTGACAATAATGGATAGGAGGACGCCATGACCCTTTACAAAAAACTATTAATTTCAATAGGAACTTTAATAACAGCCTGCTGCATCAATAGCGTGACGCTTGCGGCCGACCAAGAAAGCATCAACAAAGCCATGGAACAATTCATCGTGAATATGTCAGAAAAAAATCACTTTGACCCTGCTTACCTGAAAGATTTATTTAGCCACGTTCATATTGACCCCATAGTCACTCAAAAAATGAACAAGCCCTACGAAACTCAGCCCTGGACCGTCTATAAAAACTTTTTTATTACACCAGATCGCGTTGCAGGCGGCGTGCAATACTGGCAGACACACGCAAAAGATTTAGCACGAGCTGAAAAAATGTACGGCGTACCAGCCAGTGTTATTGTCGCCATCATCGGCGTAGAATCCAAATTTGGCACTAAGCAAGGCGACTTCCCCACCCTACAAACCTTGGCCACACTCGCTTTTAACTACCCTTCCCGTGCACCTTTTTTTACTAAAGAACTTGAACATTTCCTACTGATGTCAAGAGAACAAAAACTCGATCCTTTAAAGATTACAGGTTCCTACGCCGGCGCGATTGGAATGCCACAATTCATGCCCAGCAGCTACCGAAATTACGCAGTGAATTTTGCTGGCGACAAGAATGTGAATTTGATTAGCAATGATGCCCATGTCATTAGCAGTGTAGGCAACTACCTCAAACGCAATGGCTGGCAAGCCAATGGTGTGGTAGCACTACAAGCGAAAGTTACCCCAAGCGCTATATCCTCCATTAAACAAGAACCTTTAAAACCTAATTACACGTTGCAACAACTCCGTCAAAAAGGTGTAGCTTGGAACAAAACACTTCCCATGGATTCCAAAGCGTCCTTTTTTACCGTTGAATACGAGAAAAATGTTCAGCCATGGGTGGCTCTGCATAATTTCCAAGTGATCTCCCGTTATAATCACAACATGCAATACGTACTGGCGGTTTATGAGCTCTCACAAGCGATTCAGACTCAACATACTCAAGCCATGAAGGAACAACGTGAGCAACGAGGATAAGGCTAAAAATCTAAGGCAAACAGGTGCTGCCTCAGATAGCGGCAGCAATAAATCAGCCCCCCTTGGTCGAAGATTAGCTGATGCCATTACCCAACATCAGCAAGGCCACTGGAAAAAAGCCGAGCAACTATACCACACGCTATTAGCTGAAACCCCTGAGAATGCTGATATATTACATCTTATCGGTATACTCTACGGTCAAATTGGACAGTTTGATAGCGCGCAGGAATATCTTGAGCGCGCCCTCAGCTTCTCTGCCGATAACCCCACTTTTCACAACAGCATGGCCAATGTTAAAAAGCGTCTAGATGATATTGATAGTGCGATTTTTCATTATAAAACCGCGATAAAACTCCAACCCAGCTCGACCACCGCACATAATAATTTAGCCATTTTAATGACGCTACAAGGGGATCTTGAGCAAGCCTCACAAAGTGCCAAAGATGCTTTAGCCTTAAATCCAGACGATCCAGAAGCACACTACAACTTGGCTATCATAGCGTTGAAACAAAACGACACCACCTTGGCTGTCAACGAATTACGAGCAACACTCACGATTAACCCCGCGCATTTACAAGCACGCTATACCCTTGCGCAACAGTTACAATATACTGATCAATATGATATCGAAGAGGCACTAGAGCACTACCAAGCCGTCCTAAAAGCGCAGCCCAATTTTACTGATGCGCTCGTTAATTATGGCGCAGCCCTTTTGTCACTTCACAAAAGAGAGGAAGCCATAAAAAACTTTTATCTTGCTCTTGATACTGATCCAGATCACTACGAAGCGCACTATAATCTAGGCTGTGCATTACTTGAAAAAGAGGCACTCCCGGTTGCCTTAGAACATTTCATTAAGGCCATCGTCAAAAAGCCAACATCTGAGGCGTACTACAATATTGGTGTGATTTATTCCTATCAAGATCGTCATGGCGATGCGCTTTCTTACCTCAAAAACGCCATTGAACTTAATCCCAACTATTTCGCTGCATACAATAATTTAGCCACCGTGTATTTAAAAATTGACGACATCCCCAAAGCCATTGAAAATTTCGAAGCCGCATTGAAATTACAGCCTAAAAATGCGGAAATCACCTATATACTAAATGCGCTGCGGCAAGAAAAAACGCCGGACCGTGCACCTAAAGAATATGTGGAGCATCTATTTGATCAATACGCACCGTATTTCGATCAACACCTTCAGGAGCACCTGAAATACGAAACCCCGCAGTTACTGCACGAAGCCGTTATGGCCAACATCCACGATAACTTGCACTGCAGAAAACTCCTAGACCTAGGCTGCGGCACAGGATTAGCTGGAAAACTGTTTAAAGACATCGCCGCCCCACTCATTGGCGTCGATCTTTCTAGTCAGATGATTGCCACACTCGAGCAAAAAGCACTTTATGATCAACTGATCATCGGCGACATCCACGAAGTGCTTAAAAACCAAAAAGACTGTGAAGTGATTATTGCTTGCGATGTTTTAACCTATATTGGTGATTTATCAAGGCTTTTTGCAGCCGTTGAAGCCGCTTTAACCCCAGGCGGACTTTTCGCCTTCACCACGGAACTCGCCCCCGAAACCACCACCTACACACTACAAACGTCCATCCGTTACGCCCACTCACCCAGCTATATCCTGCAAATGGCTGAACAAAACCACTTGACCTCGCTTACACAGCAAAACATTACCTTGCGGCTACAACATAACAAACCGTTACCTGGACTACTCACCGTACTAGGCAAAGCATTACCCAGCCAATATTGACATTGACATTGACACTGCAATCTCACTATAGTGATTTTTTTTGAAGGTAGTGAGAATTCAGTATGCAAAAAAAAGCAGTTGTTTTATATTCTGGCGGGCTTGACTCCACTACCTGCCTAGCCATTGCGCAAGCCGAGGGCTTTGAGGTGTATGCACTAACCTTTCAATATGGCCAAAAGCACAATGCTGAGATCCTAGCCGCCCGTAGAGGTGCACAACATTTTGGGGTTAAAGAACATCGCATCATCACCATCGATTTGGCCCAATTTGGTCACTCTGCCCTCACCGATGAAACACTCACTGTGCCAGATTATCAAGGCAATGGCGACATACCCATCACCTACGTCCCGGCTCGTAATACCATATTTCTATCCTATGCATTAGCCTATGCTGAAGTTATAGGCTCCGATGATATATTTTCTGGCAATTGTTCGACTGACCATGCACAGTATCCTGATTGCAGACCAGAATACATAGCATCCTTCCAAGCTATGGCAAGGCTCGCTACCAAAGCGGGTGTTAATGGGCAGCTCATCACTATCCATACCCCGTTGATTCTACACACTAAAGCCGACACCATCCGCCAAGGCACCGCGCTAGGCGTAGACTATGCCCAAACGGTGACCTGCTATAGAGCCAACGAAAATGGCGAAGCCTGTGGGACCTGCGACGCCTGCGAAAACCGCCGACGTGGCTTTGAAGACGCGCAAGTAGCGGATGTCACCCGATACTTATAAACCTGCACGCCCGTCCCCTCGTCAATGCGAGCGC
>JBGSSQ010000394.1:0-7548 GCA_041736975.1 Gammaproteobacteria bacterium | reverse complement strand
GCGATTGAGCAAGATGCCGACTTGATCGTCTTCATTTATAGGGATGAAGTTTATAATCCTGATACAGCTGATAAAGGCATGGCAGAAATTATCATTGCTAAACAAAGAAATGGTCCCATTGGGCGTGTGCGTATGACCTTCTTGGGCATGTATACCCGATTTGAAAATTATACGGTGGCGAATTATGGCGGGGAGATGATGATGTGAGGGTTCGTCAAGCCACTATCGATAGAGCCGCATTAGCGCATAATTTTGAACAAATACGACGCAGAGTACCACGGACAGCCATTTTGGCTATGGTGAAAAGCAATGCTTACGGCCATGGTTTAGAACGTGTTGCCAAGACCTTGACTGAAGCCGATGGATTCGGTGTGGCGTGTATTGAAGAAGTCGCTAGGTTGCGTGCGTGCAACATTCGTCAACCCATAGTGATCATGACAGGATTTAATTCGCCTGAGGCTTTGATTCAATTACACCAGCTGGAAGCGACAGCGGTGATTCACAATGAACAACAACTCGCTATCCTGGCTGAGGCAAATTGCCCTAGGCCGCTGCCAATATGGGTGAAAGTTGATATTGGCATGGGACGTCTGGGTTTTTCACCTACTGAACTGACTTATGTTTTAGAAAGACTAGCAAACTGCCGGTCCCAGGCAAAGATAATCGGTTTGATGGCACATTTTTCCTCAGCTGATGATCCACAAGCATCTTGTACACCAGCGCAAATAACCCTATTTACGCAATTATTAGCAACCCATCGTTTAGCGGGCAGTCTGTCGCATTCCGCCGGATTGCTTGCCTGGCCTGATGCAAATCATCAGATGGTTAGACCAGGCATCTCACTGTATGGTGTGTCACCATTCTCTGAGGGGGTAGGCGCTGATCTTAATTTGCGGCCTGTCATGACGTTACGGTCACAGCTACTAGCGATTCATCAGCTACCCAAAGGGGCGCCTGTTAGTTATGGTGGGCAATTTGTTTGTCCTGCCGATATGCGGGTTGGTGTGGTAGAGATGGGGTATGGTGACGGTTATCCTCGCCACGCAGTATCGGGCACTCCTCTATTAGTAGGGGGGCGGCGTTGTACATTGATTGGTCGCGTTTGTATGGACATGTTGATGGTCGATTTAAGAACTGCTCCCGATGCTGTTGTAGGCACAGAAGTGGTGTTATGGGGGCAAGGCTTGCCTATAGAAGATGTGGCACGCAGTGCGGGTACCATCGGCTACGAGCTGCTTTGTCATGTGAGTCAACGAGTGAGTATCATTGAGTGACAAAAAAATATCTTCTGGGTGTCGCCATCGTGTTGACACTCAATTTAGTGGGTTGTGCCACTATACAGCCAAAACGAATTGATAACGTGTGCTGTATATTCGAGGAGTTTCCGGATTGGTATAAAGCCGCGAAAAAGTCTGAGAAGACGTGGGGTGTACCCGTTCATGTGCAAATGGCTATTATGCACCAAGAGTCTTCATTCAGATCAGATGCTAAACCGCCTCGTAAAGTCTGTTTTGGCATTATCCCTTGGAAACGACCAACCTCAGCTTGTGGTTATACACAAGCGGTAAATAGTACTTGGCGTCTGTACAAAAAAAGCTCAGGTAATCTCTGTGCTAGTCGAAATAATTTTAAGGATGCGACTGATTTTATTGGTTGGTATGCTAAAACTGCGCATCGAAAATTAGGGATTGGTTCGAATAATGTTTACGCACTATATTTGGCATATCATGAGGGACTTGGCGGTTATGCAAAAAAAACGTATTTGCGTAAGCGTTGGTTGATGCAAGTGGCGAAAAAAGTTACTTTACGATCACATCTTTACCAGAAGCAGCTGCAAGGCTGTAAAGTTTCTTTACCTAAACCACACTGGTGGAACTGAGTTATCATCTTAATCCCATTCGCTACCTAAGGTTGGTAGCGAATGGGAGTTCCAGATTCCAGCTTACTTTGTAGACGGTGACGTCTGTTCGGTTGTTCCTGTTAAGGCAATATCCTCTTCACCACTAATTTCAGCCAGCTCTGTGCCTGAGACCGCAGGGGCGAAGAACCCTTGAGTCCCTCTTGGCGAGGTAGGAGCAGAAGTGCGATTTTTAGGTTCAGCATTTGTATCCTCGTCTGAACTCGCATCTATAAGGCTTGAAGCTCCTCTTGGTGTTGTGGATACTGTCTCTTCCTTTCCTTTGCCGGTGGTATCAGAAGTAGCATCATCAAGACCATCATCTTCTGAGGTGTCAAGCTGCACTTCTTCTTTTGGCGTCGGCTTTGAAGTAATAGCATTCTCAAACATTCTCAAGGCAAAGCTGATTCTAGCCAGAATTGATGACTTAACAGTATCTGCTTTATTCGTGTTATGAATAAGATGTTGATGTATCTTATCAAGCAACTCGTAACAAAGATTAATACACTCTTCTTTGGTATCTAGAAACTCTAGTTCTTTGAGCGCATCAATGACTTCTTGCCTGTAATGTCGACGTGGATGTGAAATCCAATTGCCAATTTGTCCAAGAGAAAAAGCATTTTCTATCTTGTGTCCAAAGGGGCGATCTGAATCTTTTTTGGTACTTCTAAGCACATGACCATCTTTGTCTGTAGCCCAAATACCACCACGGCTTTCGTCTTCTGTCACCACAGCGACGTAGCTTTCTAGGAGTTGAGTGAAACCTTGTTTTGCAATTTCAAAAGTGGGTCGAAGTAATTGAGGTTGAATCACCACCTTCTCTGCATCGTCATCTGCTGTTGTGATGGCAGCATAGTACCCCGCATAGCTCGCATAGCCGTGTTTTTGCTGTTTACGCGCATTCTGGGTTAAATCGCTGGCCCATACGGTACTGCGGAGTTCTTTCAGTGTTACATTGTAACTGAGTTCCGCTTGAGCAGGGGTATTCTTGCGAGCAGCGGTTTTTTCTCTTTCAGAGACAACACCGGCCGTCTCATGAATTAAAGCGATAGGCGCTAAAATATAATTAAGCATTCTTTGGCCAAGGTTGCTTGCTATGTGGTTTGGTGCATTTTCCAGAGGATCAACCTTACCGCTATTTAGAACATATTTGAATATGCGCTCATCATTGGCAGTGATTGATGTGTCAGTGGTGTGTGCGTTAGCCTGTAGCACATCGTCATCACTTGAGAAAGCGACCAAGTTCTCTTGAGCTGATTGAGCACCCGCTTTAAGTGAATCATAAAATGATACCAACTTATCAATCTCATCCGCGGTAATAGGTCTAACAAGTTTTTTCTCTACAATGCCCTTACGTGCAAGCATAGTTGTTACGCCACGTACCTGGTTAGAAATACGCAGTGTTCTAGATTGAGATGCTGAGTTAAAGTTGTCAAGTTTCAATGACAAGGCTACTGCCAGTGGAGTATCACCATTAGCATTTTCCATATTGGCTGCACCCAGTTTAACAAGCAGCAATATCGCGGGTACATTACCGATTGCGGCCGCATAATGGAGCGGTGTATTACCGTCCTCATCTTGCTGATTTAAATCGATGTCTTTTCTTTGTGCTATAGCCTGCAAAGTTGCCATGTCTACGTCGAATGTATTGGTCTTTTCGTCAAAAGATGATGCCGCAAGATGTAGAATGCTGACATTTTTAAGTTCAGCATCGATATTACGATGACCTGTTATGTCACTGGGGTGAGTGTTAGCTGTGTTTCTAATGATACCGTCAACAAACTCAGGGTGGTTGTAGCGAACAGCTAGGTGTATAGGCAGTTCTTTTTGGTGATTTCGATTTCTAAAATTGAGGCCGGTTGTTACTTCTTTATTTAGGAGTTCAAAGAACTTATTATTATCTTTTTTCATTGTTTGTGGTGTGGCAAACAGATAAGGATCTTGTTCTGTAGAGAGAGCTCCAGCTATATTAAGAGGATTTGCCCGGCGTCGATTCTGCTCTGCTTGAGGAAGGGGATCAAATGTTTTTGATTTAGGTCGACTGTCAGCAGTCTGGTTATAAAACTCTGTAGAGAAGAAATCTCCTTTCATTGCGGCGACGTGAAGGAATGTATTGCCTAGTGCATCCGGGGTATTGATAGTTGGAGCACGGTCGGACCTATTATTACGAAGTTTACTGAGGCTATGGAGTTGGCAGGCTAACATATCAAGATTACCTGTCATAGCGCCCCAATGTAATACGGTCTTGTTAGAGCCAAAATCCACTAGTTGAGAAAGATAGGTAGGTTTTTGTAAAAAATTTTCTACTGTTGTGACCAGCTCTAAATGTTCGGCAACAGCGTTATTGGAAATTCCCTTTGTTCTTTGAATGACTGGATAAAAAGAGCCAGTCTGCTGTCCGTCTTCTATTATATTAAGTTGGCAAAATCTGCTATTTTTATAGTCCGGGTCCTCGAGGGGTTGTAACTCTGCTTGCATATTTGGTTTTATCATGACTCTTTGATAAACTCGACTGTAAGGGTTTCCGCCGATGATATAGGCGAAAGTTGCCCTGGCTTGGGTTGTTACCGATGGTTTTATTGTTTCTTGAGCCGCTTCCTTTAATAGACGAAGTTGTTGTCGAAGGTGCTGCTCTATTTCTTTGCCATTCTCATCTGAGGCTAGATTAATACTGGTTGCAAACGATTCTTTGATGAGTTTCTGCATTTCTTGAGAGGAGTTACCTATATCGGTTTTCAACAGACTCACAGTTGCTGCAATCAATTCCTTTTCAAGGATTTCAAGTTCCTCCTTACGTGGTAGAGCAACGGGTCCATCCTCAAGCATAAGCACCGTGCTTGAATCTTGCTTTGGCTCTTGGGATGATGCTGTAGTAGTATCCAAAAAACTGGTCCAATTGCCTAGCGGTTTTATTACTACTGTTTCCATTTCCTGGCCATCAGTAGTCGCGGAAGCTTGTGTTGGTTCTTCAGCGGGAGCAACATGTTCGCTTGCAGACTTGGATTTCATGGTTTTTTTCTTAAGTAACTTGCTGCGCGTAGAGGGCGGTATAGATTTTTTCTCCTTAGGTGCAGGTTGCTGCGGCTGAGCTTCAACGTCGGTACTTGCAGACGTTGAGTCTTGTTGTGATTCTGGGTTTTTGCCAGCATTCTGAGCAAGTGCTAACAGCTTCTCTTGTTTAGTGGATTGTGGTTTTTTAGGGGTCACCTTTGCAGTTTTGTTAGCTGGGGTTGTTGCAGTAGCTTCAGTTTTTAGGGCTTTTTCTACTGGTGGTCTTTCTTCAGGCATTGGGGAAGAATTGGATTCGGCGTTAGGGTCGTTAAGTTGATCAAGATTGGCGAGAAGCTCGGCCGTAGTAGTCTCTGTACTTGGGTTTAAACTGTCATCTTGTGGTGCTTCATTTTCAGCTGTTGTAGCTGTATTTTGGGGGGATGTGTTTAGTTCGCCTAGGTTCGTTTTCATCGTAGTCTCCGAAGTTGTGGTGGTTAAAGTTTGTGAAGTGGATTTAACAGAGGTTAGTGGTGATTTACTAAGTTTTTCAAGGATAGCATTTTTGCTCTTTACCGGAATAGTAGAATTGCTGATAAGTGAGCGAATTGATTTACTCGCTGAGGTTGATTTTAGGGGGTTATCCAATAGCCACATGAAGTACTCTTTTTCCTGTGCTGCTGGCGGATGAGCTTGTACGCTGTTACATAGGTCTGAGAAAGCGGTCTTAAACAGAGGAGATATTTGTTCAGGCTTGAGGGAATACGCATCATTGTTAAGCAAGGCAACTATGGCGCCTTGGGATTTATGTTTAATAGCAAGTGCCATAACATCGTGGGTTGCTTTAAGACCCATTTGTATGAAGTCAGCTATTAGATTCTTGTCATCTATTAGGGCTGCGAGGTGAAGAAGAGAGTAATTGCCGGAGTATATTTTTAGAGGGGAAAAACCAAGTTGGTCTTTCTCTAGGCTATTCTCAATCCTTGACAGAAGTTTTGTTACAAACTCATGGTTTGCTGATAATGTGGCACAAGCAACGAGGTCGATATTGGTACCCTTTATGAGGAAATTGTCAATAAGACTAGATTCTGTAACCGATTTAGTAGAGGTTATGTTGGTATCTGATTTTTCATCTCCGAGCAGAGCATTCAGAATCAAGGGTGTTGATTCGTCATTTGGTAAGCTTGGTTCATCAGAACCCAATAGAGCTTGTAATGCTGTTAGTAGTCGGTCAGGTTTGGGATGCTTGCTAAGTGTACCATTGTTGATCATAGTTGTTACTAATTGACCCGATTCTTGCATATTAAGGTTCCTCTTAGAAAAATATTGCATCATGTTAAAGATTGTTCAGCTTCTCTGATCAATTTTGACGTAGTATAAACTATTTTCCTCTAAGTTCATACCCTTGCGATATATATTTAGAGCGAATTCTTCATGATGAATTGCTTAATTTGACATTGGCTTCGGGTTCTTTAAGTTGTTTTGTCTCGTTTTGATCTCTATTTGACCCCTGTGAATGTTGGCATACTATAGTGCTGCCCTCTATACTATATAAGATGGAGGCTCCTAGCTTGGGTTGTTTGATATTACTGGCTATTCCTGTTATAGATGAATAGATGTTACTAGCGTTTTTTGCTAGTATGTTCAGCTAAATGGCTTAAAATCAGAGGGCTTGCCTTTTATGGCGGTTCTATTTGACGATGTTCTGACGAGGGGAGGGGATCATTATGTCTGAATTAGAGATTTCGCGAGACTCGCGGCGATCTGTGTACTTGGGGTGGGTTATTTGCGCATTAGGCGCGGTTTTTTATTGCTATGAGTACCTACTGCGTATTGAACCAGGTGTTATGGTGCCCGATTTAATGCGTAAATTTCAACTTTCTGCAGAAGAATTTGGCTTTATTACTTCACTCTACTATATAGCCTATACCCCTATGCAAGTTGCTGTCGGTTTATTCACAGATATACTGGGTCCCCGAAAGGTATTAACCGCGGCGGTCCTTATCTGCGCTCTAGGGAGTTTGTTGTTTGGCTCCACAGATCTGGTTTGGTTAGCTGGCACAGGGCGTTTTATGGTGGGCTTTGGTAGTGCCTTTGCCTTTGTAGGCGTGCTTAAATTGGCAGGAATTTGGCTGCCAAGCAGTCGATTTGCTCTATTTACTGGTTTAGCTACCGCCTTAGGCATGGTTGGTGCCATGGTGGGTGTGGTTCAGCTCTCATCCCTGGTAGCGAAGATTGGCTGGGAAGAGACGGTATTTATGGGGACGATAGTCGGCTTTATACTGGTGCCTATTATATGGTTAGTCATACGTGATACCCATGGTGATCCTGAATTTATGGAGCCTATTGAGCGCGTCACCTTAAAGGAAGCATTGCGTGGTGTGTTAGCTATCGCTAAAAACCCTCAAATGTGGTACTGCGGTGTCATTGGTATGTCACTCTATATGTCGCTCACCGTGTTTGCTGAATTGTGGGGCGTAGACTTCATGCAAAAGACCTATGGCTATACTGCTACACAAGCTTCTTACGCTAATGCCTTGGTTTTTGGCGGATGGTTAGTGGGTGCACCAATAGTGGGCTGGTTTTCTGATCGCTTACGCTCTAGGCGCATACCACTCATTTTAGGTTGCATATTATCAGGGCTTTGCTTTATTACCATTTTG